>JBQTHQ010000141.1:0-24518 GCA_052389695.1 Bacteroidota bacterium
AATTAATGGAAACAACTGTATCACCTGGATTTTTAACCACGGTAGGATAAACTGTATCGAACTTTACCTGGGGTAATAAATTAGTAACAGCCGTAATCGAAAATCCCGTTGAAGGGTCATAAGCATATAATGTATAGGTTCCATTATCCAACAGCAATGTATTTGTACTCACATAAACACCGGCTGTAAGCATTTTCAAAGTATCTACCCCCTTGCTATAAGAAACAGTTACAAAAGCATTGGAAACTAAAACTTTATTGATCTCATCCTGTGATATGGAGTCCTGGTTAGATAAAGATTCCAAGGGACTAAATGATTTAGTGAGTAATACCGTCATAATTTTTTGAGGTATAATATATGATGATACTACCAAACGGGGTTCCGATGGAGTTACATCAATATCTATCGGAGCAGGGATACAGCCGTTAATTAGTAAAATTACAAAAAGAAAAAAGCAAATTTTTTGAATAACTATTTTCATACTTTTAAAAATAAAACTGTTTTCTCATTAACTCCTCCTTTCCTCCGGGAGAGGGGTTGGGGTGATATCTAAAATTTAAAATTATACGCCACAAACGGAATAAATCCAAACAATCCCTTGGCCTGGTATTTAAAACTACCATCATCCTTTCCTACTACTTCCACTCTATATGGTTGTGCCCTGTTGTAAACATTATATGCTCCTACATGCCACTCCCCTGTCCATTTCATATATTTACGATCAAGGCGGGACTTCAGAATAATACTAATATCCAAACGATGTGAAGCCGGCAATTGCTGGCTGTTTTTATCCGCATAAATAGGCAACAGATCAATATGTGTTAATGAGGAATTAGGCATTGCAAAATAGCCGGTGACAGGTGTAAAACGCTGACCGGTTGAAAACACCCATACTACCGATGCAGAAATACGTTTTGTAAAATCATAACTGGCTACTACGGATACATCATGCCTACGGTCATTTTTTGCATAAAATGTTTTTCCACGATTCAGATCAGGAAATTTCCGGGTCGACCATGAAATAGTATATCCTATCCAACCTGTTAAACGTCCCGACATTTTTTGCACAAAAAATTCAAAGCCGTATGCTTCTCCTGTACCCTTTACCAACTCATCTTCGTAATTATCGTTCAATAACAATACAGCGCCTTCACGATATTCTACCAGGTTTTGCATTTTTTTATAATATCCTTCCAATGATACTGTTGTTTTTATTTTTTCAAACAGGTAGTTATAACCCAGTGCCACCTGGTCGGACTTTTGTGGCTTCACCTTAGCTGTAACCGGGTACCACAGATCGGTTGGCAATGCAATTGCAGAACTGGAAACCAAATGCAAATACTGGAACATACGTGAATAACTAAGTTTCACAGATTGATTTTCTTTAATAGTAAAGGCAGCGGAAATACGTGGCTCCGGATTAAAATAAACAGCATTTGTAACCAACGTGGATAATCGCAATCCATAATTGATTTTTAAACGAGCGAAAGGATCATATTCATGATTAATATACGCTGCTATTTCCTGTGTAGAAATTAAATCGCCTTCTTTTGATTTTAAAACCTCTGAAATTTGTCCCGAAGTATTTACCACATTGGGGCGAAAATTATGATTGGTAAATAAAACTCCATATTTAATGGCATTTCTCGCATTTTTAAAATAACTGAAATCGTATTTCATCCCAAGATCGCTGATCTTTGATTTCGCTAAAAATGAATTACCCGGAACAGCTGCTTCTACATCATATCTGAAACGGGTATAGATGAATGAAAGATTCGAAAACAACTTTTCATTGAACAAATGATTCCAACGAAGTGTAGATGTAATATTTCCTAATTTAAATCCTCCGTCAAAAAAAGAAGTATCGGATTTTGTATCAGCTTTTAAAACATCATTCCCATAATAGGTGCTAAAATAAAGGCGGTCTTTATCTGATACCCGGTAATTTAACTTACAGGTGGCATCATAAAAAAAATAAGGCAATACGTCATCTTTATAGATCAACTTAAACAGCTGATCGATATAAGAACGTCTTCCCGAAACGATAAACGACATGCGGTCTTTGATTATAGGACCCTGTATTGTAATGTGTGATGACAATGTACCTATACCGCCATCCACATGATATTTTTGCATATCACCATCTTTCATACGGATGTCCATTACGGATGATAATCGTCCACCATACTGTGCAGGAAAACCGCCTTTGATCATTGTTACATCTTTTAATGCATCATTATTAAAAACGGAAAAAAATCCAAACAAATGTGAAATATTATATACCACAGCTTCATCCAGTAATATTAAATTATCATCTCCTGAACCGCCCCTTACAAACATTTGATTTTGCCCCTCTCCACCCCGCTTTACACCGGGCATCAATTGCATTACTTTAATAATATCGGTTTCGCCTCCAATGGTGGGAATATTTTTGATCTGTTCTATAGGAATACTTATAGTACTCATTTGAGTAGAACGGATCTGTTCTTTTTCTTTATTGGCTTCAGCCGAAACAACTACTTCTTTTAAAGTGCTTTCAGATGTTTTTAATTTAGGATTGAGGGTAACATTACTTTTCAGGTCGATATGACGGGTTTGGGTTTTATATCCTAAATAGCTGATCACAATGTCATACGTTCCTTCGGGAAGCGTAAGTGAATAAAATCCATACACATTGGTAACTACGCCGTTTGTAGTACCATTTACGTATACCAATGCACCAATTGTTGTTTCGCCATTTACCGAATCGGAAACAGTACCACTAATAGTGTATTGATTTTGAGAATATGCTTGTGCGAAACAGAAAAACCAAACAATAAACAGAATTATTTTTTTTTCCATTTTTAAAACTCAATACTATTTGTCTGCAAATGTAAAGAAAGGAAGGTTACAAGATTATTGAGTTTTTGTTTTTTGTTGAGGAATAATTGAAGGGGCGTCCTGTTTTTCTTTATCCGTTGCTTCTATGAAGCAGGAACATGATAAGTAATATTAATAAAAGAACAATAAACACCTTTTTGTTTTTATACAAAGGAATTTTATATAAAGGTTTTGTAGCGGATTGATAATTATAAATCAGCTTTTTAAAATCTTTATGCTTGTTGATCTGTTCATCCGACAGAACAGGTTTATCTATATTGAATTTCAATTTGGTCATTTATCTCTACTATATTACTTATTACTTAAAACCTTTTTTAACTTATCTAAAATACGATATACTTTTACCTTGGCATTATTCTCTGTTATACCAACTATCCGGCCAACTTCAGCAAAGGAATGTTTTTCAAAAAAACGTAATTCTATCAATTGAATGTCATTATTATCCAATTGTTTCAAAGCCCGCATCATTTTTTGTTGTGCTTCTGTGTTGTCTTCTATTTCAGCTTCCTGAACGATGAGATGAATATTATTTCGTTCCAGACTGACGATCCGGTCGGCATTATTTTTTCTAAAATACATATTCGTTTCATTAAAAGCGATGCGGAACAGCCATGCAGAAAAAGGTAGACCTTTAAACATATACTTTTTAATATTGACCAAAGCTTTTAGAAATACATGTGAAGTAAGGTCGGCTGTTACTTCCTCATCTCCTACTCTTCTATATATGAATACAAAAATAGATTTGAAATACTTTTCATACAGCACACTAAACCGCGCAGGATCAAGTTTTGCAGCTTCAATTTGCCGCAATTCCTGTTGTATTTCAGTTTCATTCCTGTGGTGGCTCAACGTAGTATTTTTAATTCATAATGCTCAAATATAAAAAAGATACAACGCAGGGAACTATTTTTATTATTAAACCTGCTTAAAATAAAAATGCGCTCCCGAATTAATGAGGAACGCATATCAACTAAAAATTAACTGTTATTATTTTCTAAACTTCATCAGCCATTCCAGCGCTTTTTCTTCTGAATGAAATAATTTCAAAGGAACATCCAGTTGATAAAATTTATTGATAAAATTCGCTATTAATCGTACTACTAAATTATCTGAAACAACAGCTGAAGCAATAAAAAAAGCCTTTGCATGTTTGGCAACATAGTCTCGGGCTTCTTTGGTCATTGTGCAATTTACCCGTGCATCCATTAATTGTAATACTCTATTATTGGGGCCGCAACCAAGTTCACGATATGAATCAAAACAAATGATAACTTCTTCCAGATTTAATTCCGCTCCTTCAAATATATCCACTCGTAAAAGCTCCTGTTCATCAATCCAAATCTCCGCAACGTTGGTTTTTATTTTTTCTGATTTGAGCAACATAATGAATAGTTCGAATTAGAAATATTAATATTCCTTTTCAAAAATAGGCAAATTTGCTCTATCTCACTAAACTTATATTTCCTTTCTTTTTTATATTTTCACCGTTAATGAGTGTTGCATTAAGATAATAAACAAATACCGCGGTATTCATAACCTTACCCTTATACATTCCGTCCCAACATTGTTTAGGATCAGAGCTTTCAAAAACTTTTTCTCCCCAACGATCAAAAATAACGAAGGTCATAGTTTCAATACAATTCCCAAATACACATTCTAAATCATTCTCTGAATCATTGTTAGGTGAAAATGCATTAGGAACAAATACTTCCCCGCATTTTATATCCACAGTAACTGTTACACATTTAACATCTGAACAACCGCCACTACCGGTCACTGTTGCACAATATTGTGTCGTTTGCGCGGGACTTGCAATCGGGTTAGCACAGTTGCTGCAGCTTAACCCAATAGAAGGGCTCCAATTATAGATGCCTCCTCCGCTCACATTAAGAGTAATGTTACTTCCAAAAGTGATCGTTACATCAGGACTTATGGTAACAACAGGCAATGTATCTACAATTACCATATAGCTCGCTGTACCTGAACAAGAACCCACTGATGCCGTTATAGTATAGGAAGTTGATACAGAAGGTACTACTATAATAGAAGTTGTAGTTTCTCCTGTACTCCATACATAAGTTCCACCTCCACTAGCAGTTAATATTGCACTACTTCCTAAACAACTATTATTTCCTGCAATGTCTGCCACCACAGGTGGAATTACTGTAATTGTCTGTACTGCTGTATTACTGCATGTTCCGTTGGTAACAGTAAGTGTATATGTTATACTGCTTGAAGGAGTAATAGTAATCGACGAAGTTGTAGCTCCACCTGCACTCCACATATATGCTCCACCTCCACTGGCCGTAAGTGTAGTACTATTGCCTGAGCAAATGGTAGTTGTTCCTGATATTGTAGGCACCGGGGTAGGATTTACTGTTACCTCAACGGTTATTGATCCGGTACAACCACTTGTTGTTGCTGTTAATGTATAAGTTGTAGTTGAAGCAGGTGTTACTGTAATAACTGCTGTTGTTGCTCCGGTACTCCAGCTGTACGTTGTACCACCATTGGCAGTTAGTGTTGTGCTTTGGCCGTTACAAATACTTATTGTTCCGCTAATGGTTGGTGATAAACTAGCTGTAACTATTACCTCAGCGGTTATTGATCCGGTACAACCACTTGTTGTTGCTGTTAATGTATAAGTTGTAGTTGAAGCAGGTGTTACTGTAATAGCTGTTGTTGTTGCTCCGGTATTCCAGCTATACGTTGTACCGCCATTGGCTGTCAGTGTTGTGCTTTGACCGTTACAAATACTTGTTGTTCCACTGATAGTTGGTGATAAACCCGCAGCAACTGTTACATCAATAGTAGTAGATCCCGTACACCCACTTGTAGTTGCTGTTAATGTATAAGTTGTAGTTGAAACAGGTGTTACTGTAATAACTGCTGTTGTTGCTCCGGTACTCCAGCTGTACGTTGTACCACCATTGGCAGTTAGTGTTGTGCTTTGGCCGTTACAAATACTTGTTGTTCCACTGATAGTTGGTAATAATCCCGCAGCAACTGTTACCTGAACAGTTGTAGCCCCTGTACATCCACCGGTGTTTGCTGTTACTGTATAAGTTGTAGTTGAAGCGGGTGTTACTGTAATTGCTGTTGCTGTTGCTCCGGTATTCCAGCTATATGTTGTACCTCCATTGGCAGTTAATGTTGTGCTTTGACCGTTGCAAATACTTGTTGTTCCACTGATAGTTGGTAATAATCCCGCAGCCACTGTTACCTGAACAGTTGTAGCCCCTGTACATCCACCGGTTGTTGCTGTTACAGTATAGGTTGTAGTTGAAGCGGGTGTTACTGTAATTGCTGTTGCTGTTGCTCCGGTATTCCAGCTATATGTTGTACCTCCATTGGCAGTTAATGTTGTGCTTTGACCGTTACAAATACTTGTTGTTCCACTGATAGTTGGAGTAAGCCCTGAATTAACTGTTACTATCACAGGTATACGGTAATTACCGGGGCAGGTTTCCGCATAGTAAGTTGTTGTTGTTATTAACACGGGAGTAGTAAACGGATTACCGGTTCCCAGGGAAATTCCTCCTACCAGAGTAGAATACCATTTTACTGTCGTTCCACCGGGAACAGTTCCGGTGAATGTTGCTGTTAGTGTTGCTGTATTCCCGGAACATATAGTTACATCAGCTACCGAAAAAGTAAAAATAGTAATGGGTTGGCTGGTTAAGCCGGCTCCACCCCGGGTAGCGCCGTTTGGTAAAAATTCTGTAAGGTGCGGGGATTCTGTAAAACCACTTGCGCCACCTAATGCTTGTTGAACCGGTGTTCCGTTTGACACTGCAATATATCCACCACCACCACCACCACCAGGACCTTCTGCTTCTCCCAAAGGGAAAAAGGCACTTGTATTTCTCAACTGGTATCCACCAATACCGCCATTGGCTTTAATTGCAACACCCGATACAGCACCCACAGAATTTAAAATTATTGTTCCACCGCCACCTGCTCCTCCCGCGGCATCTTTTCCTTGGTTTGATCCTGTATTTATACTATTACCACCATTGTTTCCATTAGAAATAATTGAATCGTTCCCACTGCCTGAAATTGTACCATACGATGTAAAATAAATAATACCACCACCTGCACCACCTGCACCACCCTGATTATTATCCTGTTCTCCGGCACCACCACCACCTGCTAAAAATATTTTTCCGGTTGAATAATCCAAAGGCCGTCCACCCAAGCCTCCTAAATTATAACGAAAGGATCCGCTCCAGGCATTTGTAAACCCGGGCCTTCCCGGGCCAAGTATTGTTGCATCCTGGTTAGAACTGGAAAAAGAATATCCTCCTCTTCCTCCACCCGAAGATGTTGATGAAGGGAAGGCTGTATATTCAAGAGACCAAGCGGTGGTCCAGGCCGCTACAGAATTATCGGGGTTTCCCTGCCCGGTCCAGGAAGCAATTTGCCCGGCATTGGCACCGCCACCGCCACCACAGTTCCAGAAGTTTCCACCACCTCCTGCATTAGCACCCGCACCTCTACAAAATTTTCCTCCATAAGGTGTATAATCAGTGTCGTATCCGGCAATACCTTCGCCTTTGTTTGTTCCAACATTTAAACTAACACAGGAGTATATAGTTGTTGTTACCGGACCACCACTTGCTGTAAACAAGGCCCCGCCTCTAAAACCTCGTCCTGATACATTTATTTTTGCTCCGGTATTTAAAATTGTATTCCCAAGTACTTCGACCGATAATATACCACCGCTAGCTCCATTCCATGCTTGGCAAGATAATATTCCAGGAGCTGTAATGGTTAATGTGTTATATCTTGGGATCCGCACTATTTGTACTTTACCCGCAATTGTGTAGTTATTTTTTAAATCACAATCAACGGTAATTGTAGTAATGTTGGGTACACTTGAAACTTCACAAAATTCATAGTTTCCGCAATTATTATAATCTACGACACTCCCCCATGTGGAATCGTTAGGATCGCTGATGGTAGGAACCCCTGCATCAGGCTGGCCAAGTATAGTAGCACCCTGCATTTGAATAATCATGATAAGATCACCGGAGGCAAGTGCTCCCGCAAAACGGCTATTTGTATTTAAACCACTGGCGGCAACTGTAATAGATGCATCGCCTGAAAAAGCATTCGCTGTTAAAGTAGTATATTCATTAACAATTGCGTTCGCTGTATTTACAGTTCTATTGCCATCTTTTCCGCGTTGGGCATAAGATATAGAAACAATTAAAGTTAATCCTAGAACTAAATATTTTTGAGCTGATCGCATATAACATGGAAAATGTAATAAATCTCCTATCATCTATCTTTAGCCAAGATAATCAATTAAATATCAGACGCTAATTTCTTTAAAAGGGTTGCGTGGTATCCACTCAACAGGTTTTAAATAATCTATAAAAGGTTTAATAATCCGGTTTGATAAAGGATTCCTGTGTTTTATATAGCAAGTCAGAGGATGAGCCTGTGCCCCAACAGTGGTTTTGATCTCAGAAGCTGTACGGCCTAAATAAAGCTGCTTTGCATTATATTCTATTGCCTCCTTTACATAATCATAAAGAATATTCTGATACAGATCCAGTTCTTTATTGATATTGTAATCCAAACCAATAAAATGAGCTTCAATTGAACTTTTTAAAACAAATGAGGTCCTGAATCCAACCATTTTTTTATTGTGATAATATGCAATGAAAATAAAATCTTCTCCCAACATCTTTTTTAATTCTGAAAAATACGCTGCTGACAGAGAAGCTAATCTGAATTTGGCCTTCAAATGCACATTGTTATATAAAGCTTGAATTTGTTTTGCATTTATACGAATATCTTCCTGAGAAAAAATTTTTCGTTCAATCCCTTCACTTTTTTTAATAACACTTTTGGCTCTATTGCGATATTTTTTACTCATTGCATTTAAATATTCTCCGAAATTTTCCCAATCAATATCCACAATCATATTGGGTTCCACCAAAAAATCATGATATTTATATTCTTCCAATTCGTCCGAAGCTCTTTTATCTGAAGAATAAAAATCCTTAACCAATATAGCAGCTATTTTCCCTCTTAGCTTTTCTACTCTCCCAATCCGGTAGATGACATCAGCCAAGGCATCAAAAGCTTCGATTTTGTCTATTTGGGGATGACAGGAGAAGCCATGTTCTCCACTAATGAATGCATTCCCGCAAATAAGCAAACGCATATTTATTTTATCAGCACTTCGTTTTAAATGGCTTGTAAAATATTTCTTTAAATAATCTGTGATACGGCAGGCCATTTCGGGACTTTCCTGTTCAATAAGGCTTCCAAAACTCTCTGAAGAAAAATCAATTACCTGGAAATATGCGATCGCAACCGGTATTTTAGTATTATATATAATAGCATAATGAAAACGCATATTATCGGGATGCTCATTTTCCAATACCGTCAGATAAGGAAGCTGTAAAAACTCACTGCCATAATTTACTACACTGTTCCAATGCGTGGTATTGATCATAGCTACTGAATCATACATAGCAAAAGCAAAATCCGAGTATTTTTTTCGGATAACAGATTTTTTTTTATTAGGTACTTTATTGCAGGAGATCAGCATTTTTTTCAAAGAATACTTTAAATTTTAATTGTTAAAGGTACAGAAAATCCTACTGGCATAGGAATGTTTTTGGCAAGCAATTCTATAAATTATAATATTAACTTTGCAAAGAATTTACAAAAAAAATGCTTAGAAAACAAGTTACGTACACATGAAATTTATTCTTCAACTGATCATATCCACGCTGGCTGTATTGATATCGTCCTATTTACTTCCGGGTGTAAAAATTGAAAACAACAGCTTTTTAATAGCCTTAACGGTTGCGGCTGTATTGGCCTTTTTAAATACGGTAGTTAAGCCAATTATGATCTTACTCACTATACCTGTTACTATTTTTACGTTCGGCTTATTTTTATTGGTAATTAATGCTTTTATGATATTATTAACTGCAAAAATAGTGGATGGTTTTCGTGTGGAAGGTTTTTGGTGGGCTTTATTGTTCAGCTTGATATTATCAATTATTACATCTGTACTTGAGGGTATTAAAAGAAAAGATAAAGGAGAAGAAAATAATTAAATAAAATGGAAACTACAAATTTTGACAAAGAACAATATAATCCGGATACAGAGTTTGATGTATTAACAGCAACTGAGGAGGTTGAAGTTGAGGATAAACAAATCATACTTTATAATGATGATTTTAACACGTTTGATTTTGTGATTCAAACGCTGGTAAAAATTTGCAAGCATGAACCTATCCAAGCCGAACAATGCGCTTATTTGGTACATCACAAAGGAAAATGCGCTGTAAAAAAAGGTTCTTATAACGAACTGGAGCCTATTTGTACCGCACTATTAGAAAGAGGTTTGACCGCTGAGATCGAATAAGTATCTATTTAAAATGCCCGATCACCGAAAATCCAAATAAAAAATAAAAATCCGGTTTATACTTACAATCCTTTAACTGAACCCTGATATGAAAATTAAATTTATTCTTTTTACATTCTTGACATCACTTTTTTTTATTTCATGTGAAAAAGTGCCTATTACCGGAAGAAAACAAGTCAGCCTGGTTTCTGAATCAGAAATGATCGGGCTGAGTTTAACCAGTTATAAAGAATTTTTAGCAAAAAATCCTCCCGCCCCTGCTACGGATCCCAATACCCAACTGGTTAAAAGAGTTGGTAATGATATTGCTAAAGCAGTTGAAAAGTTTATGAAAGAAAAAGGACTTTCAACCCGCTTAAAAGGTTATCAATGGGAATTTAATTTAGTAAACGATAAAACTGTAAATGCCTGGTGCATGCCTGGTGGAAAAGTAGTAGTGTACTCCGGACTTTTAGCTGTTACACAAACGGAAAATGCATTGGCATGTGTTATGGGACATGAAATTGCCCATGCTGTTGCCCGGCACGGGAATGAACGTATGAGCCAGGGATTATTAGTAGAATTAGGAGGAGTGGCTTTATCAGTTGCCCTTTCTCAAAAAACACAACTTACACAGGATCTGTTTTTACAATCGTATGGCATAGGTTCTCAGCTGGGAATGCTGAAATACTCCAGGACCCATGAAAGTGAAGCAGATAAAATGGGCCTGGTATTTATGGCCATGGCGGGCTATGATCCAAATGAAGCAGTTGGTTTTTGGGAACGAATGTCGAAAGCAGGTAGTGCACAACCTCCCGAGCTGTTGAGTACCCACCCCAGTGATGAAACCCGAATTGCCGATATAAAAGCTTTCCTGCCCGAAGCCATGAAATATTACAAAAAGAGATAAAAATCAAATGTGCATGATGTTGATTTGCACATAAAAATTTTCATATATTTGTTCAAACATTTAGCATCATGAGTTTTCAAATAGACAAGACTGAAAAATACACCGTTATAAAACTACAGGCCGAGAAACTGGATAGCAATATATCGCCTTCCTTAAAATCGGAATTAGTTATCCTTAACACGGATGGTGTAAAAAATATCGTGATCGATCTTACTGACACGCGCTACTGTGATTCATCAGGATTAAGCGCTATCCTTGTTGCCAATCGTTTATGTAAAAACAGCCAGGGAACATTTGTATTAACAGGATTACAAGAACCCGTAAAAAAATTAAT
This sequence comes from Bacteroidota bacterium, assembly GCA_052389695.1. GTDB lineage: Bacteria > Bacteroidota > Bacteroidia > 2-12-FULL-35-15 > 2-12-FULL-35-15 > 2-12-FULL-35-15. Next base: position 11,500 of record JBQTHQ010000141.1, read on the forward strand.
TTCTATCTCCCAACTCGATACAATTTTAAATATTACCAGCACAATGGTGGAAGCTGTTGATATTTTTTCTGTAGAAGCTAATTAAAACAAGAATGACCGTGTCGGGTAAAAATGCAAAAATTTGAATTAACTATTTTAGGCTGCAGCAGCGCCACTCCAACATCAACAAGAAATCCAACCGCTCAGCTTTTAAATATTGCTGAGCGTTTTTTTTTGATCGATTGCGGTGAAGCCACACAAATCCAATTACGTAAATACAAATTAAAGTTTCAACGCATCAATCATATTTTTATCAGTCATTTGCATGGCGACCATTATTTAGGTCTGATAGGCTTGCTCTCCAGCATGCATTTGCTGGGCCGTACCGTTGAAATACATATATATTGCCCTGCTGAATTGAAGGAAATTATTGATATTCAATATAAATATTCCCAAACCCGGTTAAATTTCTCAATTATTTATCATCCGCATAACTATATAAATGATGATCTTATTTTTGAGGATGAAAAACTGGAAGTACGAACGATTGTGCTCAATCACCGAATCCCCTGCTGTGGTTTTATTTTCACGGAAAAACCATTGATGGCAAACATATCAAAAGATACCATCCAACAATACAAGATACCTGTTGAACAAATTCTTGCCGTAAAACAGGGAGCTGATTTTATAACCCCAACTGGGGAAATAATACCAAACATTAAACTCGTAAGCCATAGAAAAAAGTCTCGCAGCTATGCTTATTGCTCGGATACCTGTTACGATGAAAGTATTATTGAGTTTATTAAAGGAGTTGATCTTTTATATCACGAAGCCACATTTATGAATGACAAACTGGAACGTGCAAAAGAAACATATCATTCCACAGCTTTACAAGCCGCTACAATTGCTAAAAAAGCAGAAGCAGGTAAATTAATGATAGGACATTATTCCGCCCGGTATAAGGATCTCCAACCACTGCTTGATGAAGCTAAATCGGTTTTTTCCAATACCATACTCGCAATTGAAGGAGAGTCGATGATTGTTGGTCAATAAGATAGGTAGACTAAATTCGTTATTCGCTGATAAATAATTGATGAAATAATTTGCAGAAAAGAATTCAATGTGTATTTTTGAGCATTATTTAAAATCAATCTAAATAACTTAAATTGAATAAGATCCGTATCATAATAGCAGACAGCCACTTTTTAAGCCGTAAAGGTTTATCGGTGCTATTGAATGCAAATACTGATTTTACGGTTTTGATGGAAGCCTTAAGTACCTCTGACCTGGTCAACCAATCTAAACTTCATAAACCTGATCTGATCATTATAGATTACACTTCAGTTAATTATAGCTTGGAAGGTTTACAACAGATCGTAAAAAAATACCCGAAAGCAAAATTGCTTGCTATTACTGATCTTCAAAGCCATTCAACCATTTCAAAAGCATTAAACACCGGAGTTACCAGTCATCTGTTAAAAGATTGCGACCAGGATGAAATAATGGAGGCAATTTACAAAACTGCAAATGGGGAAAAATTTATGTGCGGTAAAATAGTAAATGATATTTTGGATACAAACACCGCTTCTAATACGGCTCAATATTCCTGTGAAGGATTGAATATAAGTGATCGTGAAATGGAGATCATTAAACTCATCGCTGAAGGCCTTTCCAATAAAGAAGTAGCAGATAAATTATTTTTAAGTACGCACACCGTTACCACTCATCGCAAAAACATTATGAACAAGCTTGGGGTAAATAACACTGCCGGCTTAGTTCTATTTGCTGTTCGTGAAAACCTGGTTAGCCCTAACCATTTTCTTTTTTCAGCAAGCAATTAACCCCCTGTTTTTCTTCTTTTTTCAAAATACCTCCTTTAAGGTATTGTCGCATTCCCTTGACAACCATACTTTTGTTTCGTTATTTAAAATTAATCTAAATAAAAACAGATATTAAAATCATGACAACAATTACCAAAAACTTATTTAAACCTGTTGCTTTAGGCTTTGCGATTTCATTAATAGCGATTTCGTGCAAAAAAGATAAAGATGTGGTTCCGACTCCAACACCTAATCCAGTACCAAGTTATGCTGTTCCAACTACTTACAATTTTGCGAATGTTTCTTATACAGGCCAAACTCAACGCTTGCAGATGCTTGACTCTATTTCCGAATACATGAAAAAAGGAAACTCCATGGGAACTGCTTTGGATGCTGCCAAAATGAAAAACATGTATTCCAATACCGGTAGTCCTTTTAACAATACTAATTTAGATGCAAGCGGTAAACAATTAAAAAATAAAACTTATGCATCAGATCAGACTTATTTTGATGGCTTATTTGATGATCTTGCAGCGGCAAGCCAATCTACTACAGCTGGTTCTGATGGTGTTGCCGGAGTAGTAACTGTTGGAACATCAAAATATTTATGTAATGCAAATGGTGTTGAAATTGCCCAGGTCATTAAAAAACAATTACAGAGCGCTGTATTTTATTACCAGGCTTTAGAAACTTATTTAGCGAATCTTCCCGTAGATGATAACACTACTGTAAATGCTGATGGTACAGCACAGGAGCATCATTTTGATGAAGCATTCGGATATTTTGGTGCACCCACTGATTTTCCGACAAATACCAGCGGATTAAAATACTGTGCAGATTACGCAAATAAAGTGAATACTGCCATTTCCTGCAATGCGACCATAATGAATGCCTTTTTAAAGTGCCGTGCAGCCATTTCCAATAAAGATTATACCACACGTGATGCACAAATTACAATTATCCGTCAACAATGGGAGCGTATTGCTGCTGCATCCGTCATTTATGAATTAAAAGCGTCAAAAAATTACTTCGGTGATGACGCTAAACGCAACCATTATTTATCAGAAGCCTTAGGCTTTATAAGAGGTTTAAAATATAACAGTAACAAACAAATTTCCCAAACGCAAATTGATGCTGCTGAAACAGCATTAGGAACTAATTTCTATGCCATTTCAACAACAGACATAGATAACTCAATTAATACCATCAATGCTGTTTATGGGTTTGATTTAAGTAAATTTTAAGCCTCTTCTCTTTACCCCTCTCCTTAAGGAGAAGGGTAAAAAGAGTAAATACTTTTGAGAAATGAAAAATTTATATACTTATGTGATCACCATTTTTTTTATGCTGGGGCTTACTTGCTGCGACCCCCAAAAAAAAGATGTTCCTACTCCAGAAACAACTTTTGACAAAGCCGGAATGCTCTCCAATATTGGTGATCATATAATCGTTCCCGCTTATGCTGATTTTAAAATAACTGTTGACAGTTTTCAATTATCCTGTAATCGCTTTATTTCAAGCCCAACCCTTGTAAATTTAACTGAACTTCAAACAAAATATACTGAAGCGTATAAGAATTATCAACGTATTTCGGCATTTGAATTTGGCCCCGCTGAAAATGAGCTGATCCGTTACAATTTCAATACTTTCCCTTGCAATACCATTGAAATAAATAACAAAATAGCTTCGGGAAACATGGCACTTTCGGCAGCTTCTGATCTGGATGCTAAGGGGTTTCCTGCTATCGACTTTCTTTTATATGGTAGTGATCAAAATAATACTACTGTGCTCGCAAGGTTTACCACGGATGCAAATGCATCAAATGCAAAGAATTACTTAGCTGCCTTAATAAATGAATTAAAATACAAAACGGATATTGTGAACACTTCATGGAATACTTATGTCTCTACTTTTAAAAATAATACAGGAAGCGATGTTGGAGGTTCAATAGGTATGCTGGTAAACCAATTGAATTATGATTTGGAAATATTGAAAAATGCTAAAGTGGGTATTCCCTTAGGAAAAAAAACATTGGGTACCCCGCTTCCTTCGAAAACAGAAGCTGTATACAGCACTCAATCATTAACATTAGCAAAGGAACATTTAATGAACATTGAAAACATCTACCTGGGGCGCAATGCAGCAGAAACTAATGGATTGGGCCTGGATGATTATGTGGAACACGTAGGCGCGCAACATCCATTAGGCCCTTTAAATGAAGTCATTAAAAATAAATTTATTTCAGCCAAAACAAAATTAGCTGCCATCCCCGAAACATTATCACAGAGTGTACTATCCAACGCGAGTACTGTAAATGCTGCTTACATAGAATTACAACAACTGGTGGTACTTCTTAAAGTAGATATGCCTTCGGCATTAGGTGTGATGATCACTTACCAGGATAACGATGGCGATTAATCAATCTTTTTTTTCTGCTATTCTAAAAAAAACAACGGAGCAAATACACATTGCTCCGTTGGCATTATTTCGAGTACTATTTGGCGGAATAATGTTTGGCAGCATCATTCGGTTTGCATCAAAAGGATGGATCCATGATCTTTACGTTAAACCTGTTTTTTATTTTACATATTATGGTTTCGAGTGGGTGAAACCATTGGAAAAAACAGGAATGTACATTATCTTCACATTAATGGCCATTGCCGCATTACTTATAATGCTGGGGTTATTTTATCGTTTTTCTGCCACTGTCTTTTTTATCGCATTTACTTACGTTGAACTGATCGATAAAACAAATTATCTTAATCATTATTATTTTGTAAGTATTGTATCTTTCCTGATGATATTACTTCCGGCAGCGCGATATTTTTCATTAGACGTATTCTTTAAACCTGAAAAACGTGTAACTCATATCCCTCGTTTATTTGTTATTGTTCTTCAACTACAATTAGGACTGGTTTATTTTTTTGCAGGGATTGCAAAACTTACTCCCGACTGGCTATTTGATGCAATGCCTTTACGAATCTGGTTACCGCCTCATACCAATATGCCTGTGATTGGTTTTTTAATGGATAAAGTATGGATCGCCTATTTTTTTAGCTGGTTTGGAGCTATTTATGATCTGTCAATTCCATTTTTGTTAGTATTCAAAAAAACACGGGTTATTGCTTATACTTTGGTAATTGTATTTCATATCATGACCTATTTACTTTTTCAGATAGGAATGTTCCCTTACATAATGATCATTTGTACTCTTATTTTTTTTTCTGAAAATTTTCATTTAAAAGCCGTCAGTTTGCTGCAAAAGTTACTACCCAAAGCAGTGTCCTTTGATAATAAAGTATATAAATTACGGCCAATCGTAAAACAAGGTTTAGTACTCTTTTTAATTTTACATTTTACTGTTCAGATATTAATGCCATTCAGGTATTTATTATATCCCGGTAAATTATTCTGGACAGAACAAGGCTACCGTTTTTCATGGAGAGTAATGCTAATGGAAAAAGCAGGCAAGACATTTTTTTATATTACTGATAAGGATAATCAACGCACAGGAGAGGCAATGACAAGCGATTATTTAACTGCGAACCAGGAAAAAATGATGGCAACACAGCCTGATATGATCTTACAATACGCCCATTTTTTAAAACAAAAATACCAGGAGCAGGGAATAAAGAATCCTGAAGTACGAGCCGAATGTTATGTAACAATGAACGGTAGCGGCAGCCGTCTATTTCTTGATAAAACAGTAGATTTAACAAAAGAGCGGGACAGCTTTAAAGCAAAAAAATGGATCTTGCCATTTGAAAAAACAAATGAAATTCAATAACATATTAGCCACAACCTGTTTTTTTACTTGTTATATCTCAGCAACTGCCCAAGATACTTTAGCGATTAAGAAGGACTCAACTATAACACGATTAAAAGAAGTGATCATTGAATCGGAAAAAGACAATGAGTTTGGAATTACGCGACTAAAACAGGTGGAAGGCACAGCCATTTATGCCGGTAAAAAAAGTGAAGTGATTGTGCTGGATGATGTAAACGGCAATACCGCTGCTAATAATTCACGACAGATATTTTCTAAAGTTGCAGGATTAAATATCTGGGAAAGTGATGGTGCAGGAATTCAACTGGGAATTGGTGGCAGAGGTCTAAGCCCTAATCGCGTATCCAACTTTAATACACGACAAAACGGTTATGATATTAGTGCAGATGCATTGGGTTATCCTGAAAGCTATTATACACCTCCCGCCGAAGCACTGGAGAGAATAGAAGTAGTACGTGGCGCCGCTTCTTTGCAATACGGAACGCAATTTGGAGGATTCATCAATTTTAAATTCAAACAAGGGCCTATAGATAAGCCAATTCAATTAACGGCCCGGCAAACAGCAGGAGCATTTGGTTTTTATAATGCTTTTACTTCACTTGGCGGCACAATAAAAAAAATAAATTATTATACTTTTTATCAATATAAAAAAGGTAATGGATGGCGGCCAAATTCAGGGTTTGATGTACACACTGCCTTCGCCGGATTTAACTATAAGATTAACCAAAAACTAAAATTAAGCACCGAGTATACTTACATGAGTTATCTGGCACAACAGCCGGGGGGGGTAACAGACAAACAATTTGAAAAGGATCCGCAGCAATCCAATCGCGAAAGGAACTGGTTCAGGGTAAACTGGAATTTAGCAGCATTAGTATTGGATTATGAATTTACCGAAACATCCCGTCTTAACTGGCGAACGTTCGGTTTATACGCCCAACGCGATGCATTGGGTAATTTAAGCCGTATCGACCGACCCGATGCAGGTTTAGAACGGGATTATTTACAGGATAAATTCCGCAATTATGGCAGTGAGTTTCGCTACTTAAAATATTATGGTTTTCTTAAAAGTGTTTCTACCTTTTTAGTGGGTGCACGTTATTATAAAGGATTGACAATACGTAAACAAGGCTTAGGGAATGACAGCCAAAACGCTGATTTTTATTATATCTACCCGGATAATTTGGAGCATTCCAATTATCAATTCCCGAGTGAAAACATTTCTTTATTCAGCGAAAATATTTTTCGAATCACTTCTAAATTTAATATAACGCCAGGTATTCGATGGGAATATATCAATACTAATTCAAAAGGTTATTACCGTGAGGAAAATTATGACAATGCGGGAAATACCTTACTCTCGCGGAATACTCAGGATAATCGAAGCAGCTACAGAAACTTTGTATTAATGGGAATTGGCCTTGGGTATAAACCAATAAAAAACATAGAGATTTATTCAAACTTTTCACAAAATTACCGTTCTATCAATTTCAATGATATGCGTATTGTAAATCCCAATGCCAGAGTAGATCAAAACTTAAAAGATGAAAGTGGTTATTCCACTGATTTGGGTATCAGAGGAAATATCCACCAACTCATTAATTTCGATATAAGCCTTTTTTATTTGAAATATAACAACAGGATCGGCTCCATTCAGAAAGTAGATACTACTTACCAGGTCTATCGTTATCGTACCAATGTATCCGATTCCAGGAATATAGGAATTGAAAGCTTTATGGAGTTGGATATATATCGTCTAATTGCAGGAAAAGAAAGAAAACTTGGTATTTCAATATTTGGCAATTATTCATTTATAGATGCCCAATATATTAATAGTAAAGAGCCATCGGTAAAAAACGGAAATAAAGTAGAATTAGTTCCTCAACACATTTTAAGAACGGGCATCACTTTATCTTATAAAAATTTTAAAATTACTTACCAGTATGCTTATACAGCCGAACAGTATACGGAAGCAACGAATGCGAAACTAACCACTTCAGCAGTGGATGGATTGATCCCTGCCTACATGGTCATGGATTTATCATTAAGTTATATATATAAATGGCTATCCTTATCAACCGGGCTAAATAATTTAACTGACAATATGTATTTTACTCGCAGAGCAGACGGATATCCGGGGCCCGGTATAATTCCTTCTGATGGAAGAAGTTTTTATGTAACATTACAAATTAAATTATGAATTTCATAGGTATTATTTAAACTCTAAAAATCATCTAAAATATGATTAACCTTAAAAATAAGCTTATATGGATACTAAGCATAGCGCTCTCTGCATTTTTTATTTACAAAGGATTTACCAAACACGTGTTGGGTAAATGCAAAGTGTTTGCACCAGATACAACTATTCCTTCGGAATATGTAAATTTAATGAACTCACTTTGCCATTCCGGGTTTCTTAAAATGATTGGTGTTTTACAAATATTATGTGGATTATTGCTGATTTTTCCTCGAACAAGGGTTATAGGTGCTTTACTTTTGTTTCCTATCATCTTCAACATTTTTATGCTTCATTTTTTTGCCGATAACCGCCCCGAAGAACTAGTGGAAACAGGTATCCCATTAATAGTTAATCTTGTTTTAATAGTATTTTTATACAACCGATGGAAGAATCTTGTTTATGGTCAGGAGAGTTAATCAATAATAATAGGTAGTTAGAAGGGAATAAAATGGTTAAAAGGCCGCAGATATTGGTATCTGAGGCTTTTTGCTATTTCATATTGTGATAAACAGTTTGTACATCATCATCTTCCTCCAGCTTGGTCACTAAGGTCATTACTTCCGCTATTTGTTCATCAGTTAATTCAACGGTAGACGTAGGAATTCGTTCTAATTCCGAACTGATAATATTTAATTTTTTTGTTTCCATCGCTTTTTGCATGGCACCAAAATCAGTAAAGGCTGTATATACAACAATCTCTTCAGCATCACTTTCAATCTCATCTGCGCCAAAATCGATCAACTCAAGTTCTAGCTCCTCCACATTGATGTTTTCATTCTTAATACGAAAAACTCCTTTACGTTCAAATAAATAATCCAGGGAACCGGTTTTACCCAACTCTCCCCCATTACGGTTAAAATTCATACGTACATTGGCAACAGTACGGGTAGGATTATCTGTAGCGCATTCTATCAAAATAGCCACTCCATAAGGCCCTTTTCCTTCATAAACTACTTCCTCCAGTCCTTTCTCATCTTTTGAAGAAGCCCGTTTAATAGCTGCTTCAATACGGTCTTTAGGCATATTCAGGCCTTTCGCGTTTTGAATAGCTACCCGTAACCGTGAATTACCGTTAGGGTCTGCCCCGCCAAGTTTTACAGCGATAGCAATTTCTTTTCCCATACGGGTAAACCCTTTTGCCATCTTATCATATCTGGCAAACATTTTATATTTACGCTTTTCAAATACTCGTCCCATATTATTTGCTTTAATTTTTTATATACCTTATCGATTGTAAACTTAAAAAAAATTGTATTATCTTCTTAGGACTAATTTTTTATTCCTACTTTTGCAAAAACAATACAATAAAATTGCTATGGCAAAATTAATTTCATCTATTCTGGTTCCAATAGATTCTACTGAACAAACCATTATTGCGCTTAGTCAAAGCTACAACCTTGCGCGTTTAACCAATTCAAAAATTGTACTGCTTAGTGTTGATGAAGGCAATTCTTCTTCTGTTCAAAAGAAGCTGGATCAACTGGCAAAGGAATCTTCTGCTAAATCAGGTCAGCCTGTGGAAACAATGATTCGCAAAGGCAATGTGTATGAAGAAATTAATAAAGTTGCAGATGTTTTAAACCCGATATTTGTAATGATCGGGCTGACTTCAAAAATTTCATTGAATAAGCTGATCGGCAAAAACGCATTTAAAATGGTGCGGGAATCGAAACATCCGGTAATTACCATACGTGGAAAAGTACATCGTAATGGCTGCAAAACTATTTTATTACCGGTTGATTTAACAAAAGAAACCCGGGAAAAAGTTACAAAAGCAATAGAACTGGCAAAAATATTTAATGCCGATATCCGTGTCATATCCATTTTAACTCAAAAAGATGAAGAAGCGGAAAATAAATTGATCTCTTACTCTAACCAGGTCTGGAAATATATCAAGGACCAGGAAATACGTTGTACAATAAAAACATTACGCGGAAGTGATGTATCACAAATGATCCTGGACTATGGCCACGAAGTGGAAGCAGATTTGATACTTATCATGAGTAAAGCGGAATTAAGTATGAAAGAATTCTTTATTGGTACCGTAGCTCAACGTATTATCAATGAATCGGATATTCCTGTATTAAGCTACAGGCCAATGGAACGTAAGGATACTACTGTATTTACAACGCCTTACTAATATTCTCAGGTTTTTGTTTATTCGAAAATTTATTGACCCACATCATCCAAAGTAAAAATATATACGCATAAATGATGATGTTAAACGTATAAGTATGGTTAAATTCAGTCCATGCACGTGATTGTGTATCCAAAATAGCTAATCCAACAATACGGAAAACATTTAATAATTCTAGGGACAATATCCCCAGGATGATATAAAACAGCTTTTGCTTTGCTCTGCCTTTATAGGCAATTATAAATCCTGCAAACAAAGCAAACAGAGTAATACCATTACAATTATCGCCAATCCAAAGTCCTCCGGTACCATCTATACCTATTACTCTCTCTACACCTGTAAATACAGTATAATTAAGCGATTCCAGCATCCATTTACTGATAACAATGCTGGTGTCAATCACTATTAAGTCAACTGTTCCTAAAGGATGTAACCATAAATTATAAACACAATACCAGATTATGTAAAGAATAAAAATGGAAATTAAAAAACGAACAACAGGATTTTTTGTTAAAGATGTGCTATTCATAATATTTTAGAAAATAAAAAAAATCCCGGATCAGGGATTTCTTTTAACAGAATCGTATATTTTTTTCCCCCCGTAAGCTGCTCCTGCAATCAGCAATAAGGACACCCCACCATCAAGCGGTATAGGACAGGGAGGAAAAGGTCCTCCACAGGGCGTGGGCGGTCCCATTCCCATTCCGGCGCCTTTTGAAGTAAGCATAAAAAACGGAGATATCATAAAAAGCAGAATAAAAGATATTCGAATGATTTTTTTCGGCATAAAGGTTTTGATTACAATTAAGAACAAATTTATAATTAATTTACATATTGCAATTATCTTTTTACAAATTTCTTATTAATATTTCCTTTTTCTGAATGAATATTTAAAAGATAAATACCGTTATATCCTTCGGGTAATGATACATTTACGGATTGAGTACCTGCATTTACATTTATAGCATCGATAATATTTTGACCCAACATGTTAGTAACTGTAATTGTTGTATTCGTTACCTCGTTTAAGTTAAAATTAATGATGTTGCCTTGCGCAGATGGCAATACTTCTACCTGATTTATAAAATCAGATACCATATCTTGTGTACCCAGAGGGGTTTGTGAATTTTCATTTTTGTTAAAATGCAACACAAAACGATCAGATTTATCACTGGCATTTATTGTAAAAGAATATTCATTTTGCTCGGTAAGGTCAATCATTTTATTCAACAGCTTATCCTCTAATTTCACAGAAGCATAATCACTCATATAAGCAAAACCATCCGCAGTAATTTTATAATAGCCCGACTGGCTAACCTTTGTATTAAACGGTATTGAGTAAGCTTCATTGAATGAGTTAAATGTATTGATTACTGATTTTTTGCCTTCAATCATATTGTACATATAAGGTGCAGACTTAACCGGGCTTCTTCTGAAGGGATGATCGCTATTATCCCATCCATCTGATGACTCTGCTGCAGCATTAAATTTTAAGGTGTGATAAAAAGGAGTGGTATTATCATTACTTGCCAACGTTAGCGTAAAATAAGAATCTATTTTAGCGGAACGAATTTGGGTATTGCCCGGATCCGCCACTTTTGCTGATTCAGGTATGTTTAGTGTAGGAGCTGCATTTGCGTAAACCCAAAAACCTTGAGTCGGAGGTATTATGGTACCTGCTCCAAACGTTGCATAATTACCGGAAACATAATCATACATATCAATGCTTGCATTTAATCCCACCGATGCTGCAAGTACAAGATCCCAGGAAATTGCTGATGCAAAAGGATTACCAACCAGGTTAGATCCTGCATTATTAAAAGAAACAACAGGATTTCCATAACTTTGGTTTCCCTGAGTAGGCGTACCTATTGTGTTAATGATAGTGTTGGGAAGATTTCCATATGAATAATTGCCTGACAAAAACACTTCATATCCTACTCCGGGAGTTAGCGCTGTTCCTGAGGAAGTAATTCCTACAAAGTCATCTGCGGTTTCGTTAAAAGTATACTGGGTAGGACCTTCTACATAATAACTTATTGCCGGCAGCTCATTATCCCAGTCATTAAATGTTGTGCTTTGAACAGGTGAAGCCAAATCTGCCCAGGTAGTATCACGGGTAGTAATATAACGCTGAACTGTAAAATTTCCAGCTATAGTACCTGTACTTTGCGCGATACGTGCTGTTTTAGAAGCTGTGGATGCCATAGTAAAGCTGTTACCGCCTGTATTAAATGTTCCGCTTGTTATCGTTAATACTTCATTCAAGAGATAAGCTCCTGAACTAATAGAAACCCCTGCGGCATTATTAATAGTAAGTCCCTCAAAAGTAGTTGTTCCCGAACCGGAAATTGTTTGAGCTGCCGTACCGTTGAATGTAACGGTTCTGCCTGCTGTTGGGGTAAAAGTCCCACTATTTAAAAAGTTACCACCCACATTAACATTAAAACCATTTGTACGAAAAGTACTACCGGTATTGTTAGCAAAATTATTTCCTACATTCAGATCAGCGGTGATCGCTCTGGTCGCTGAAGTTCCAGATAATGTTAAGTTATAATATCCTACAGTCGGAATTTTAATATTTTCCCCGGCAAACGAATAACTATAGGTAATAGTATTGCCAACAGCATTAGCTACCAGGGTTGATCCTGATGCATTTAAAAAACCTGTCGCTGTTAATGTCAAACTAGCCCCGGCATCATTTATCCATCCGCAGTTTGTATTACTATATACGGTTGCAAGGGTAACGGTTCCCTGATTAGTAACTATTATTCCTGATGTTATTGTAATTGGAATTGTTTTCACAATGGTAGTTCCGCTGGCAATTGTCATATTTTTATAAAATATATATCTGACGCGGGTGCTAAATGAACCACTTCCGGAAATAATAGCAGGTGCCTGGGTATTAAAGTTTATTTGACCGCTGGTACCACTTTCTGTTCCACTAACTGTATAATTCCCGGTAATACTCAACACCATAGAGCTGCCGCAACTCAATGTACCGTTAACAGTTAAATGGTGGCAAACACTGCTTGCTCCTGACACATTGTTCGTTAC
>JBQTHQ010000142.1:0-16996 GCA_052389695.1 Bacteroidota bacterium
AAACCTGACTATACTTTCCGCTTATTTTCGGAAAGGAAATTCTTTTTAGAAGCTAAAAAGCCTTGCGTAGCAATTGAATCAAATAACGATTCAGCTAAACAAGTTAGACGTTATGGCTTTACAGCCAAACTGAAAATTTCAGTTTTATCAAATTTTGAATACTTAATTATTTACGACACATCCGTAAAAGTTGACAAAGAAGATACATTTCAAAAGGCTTTAATAAAAAAATATCATTACACCGAATACGAAAGCAAATTTGAAGAAATCAAAAAGCTTTTAGGACACGATGCTGTTTATTCAGGTGCATTTGAAACGGAATGGAAAGAAATTGAAACTAAAATCAATCAGTATTCTATTGACAATCTTTTCTTAAATCAAATCAATGAATGGAGAAAGGCGTTAGGAGCTGAAATTTACAAACACGAACCAAAAATTGACGAACAACAATTAAACGATGTTGTTCAAAGCTACTTAAATAGAGTTTTATTTCTCCGTGTTTGCGAGGACAGAAATTTAGAAGATTACCAAACACTTTTAAAGTTTGCTAATGCAAACGACTTTAAAGCATTAATCAAAAAGTTTGAACAAGCTGACAAACGTTATAATTCAGGACTGTTTGACCAATTACTAAAAGATAAGATTGTAGAAAATATTAGTTCCGTTTTTTGGACAATTATCAAACAACTTTATTATCCTGAAAGCCCCTACTCATTCAGTGTTTTTTCGTCAGACATTTTAGGAAGTATCTATGAAATTTTTCTTTCTGAAAAATTGGCAATAGAAAACAAAGCTATCGCTTTGGTAAAAAAGCCTGAAAATATTGACAGGGATATTATCACAACACCGACTTTTATAATCAGCGATATTTTAAGGAATACAGTTCTTGTAAAGTGTCAAGGCAAAACTGATAAGGAAATATTAAAACTAAAATTCGCGGACATTTCTTGCGGTTCGGGAGCATTTTTATTAGAACTATTTCAATTGCTAAATGATATTTTGATTGATTATTATTTAAAAAATGACAAATCAAAACTCATTCAAACAAACCTTGATACCTACAAACTGCCATTCAAGATTAAAAGAGAACTTCTATTGAATTGCATCTTTGGTGTAGACAAAGATTACAATGCAGTTGAAGCAACAAAATTTGGTTTGCTACTAAAACTATTAGAGGGCGAAGATGTAAACTCTACAAATGCTGCAAAGCCTGTTTTACCTGACCTTTCTAAAAATGTTTTCTTTGGTAACAGTTTATTGAATCCAAAACAAGTTACCAATAAGAAAGACCAAGTAATTATAAATCCATTTGACTTTTCAAAACTTCGTTTTGATGTTATTGTAGGAAATCCCCCTTATATGAAGTCGGAGGATATGAAAAACACTACTCCGCTTGAATTACCTCTTTATAAAATAAATTACACATCAGCATACAAGCAGTTTGACAAGTATTTTCTTTTCGTTGAACAAGGAATGGACTTATTAACTGCTGACGGAATTTTAGGTTATATCATTCCGAGCAAATTCACAAAGGTTGGTGCAGGTAAAAAACTAAGAGAAGAACTTTCAAGCAAAGGTTATTTACATTCAATTGTTTCATTTGGAGCAAATCAAGTTTTCGCAGATAAAACAACTTACACTTGCTTACTAATCTTAAACAAAAAGTCTCAAAAGACTTTCCAATATGCAGAAGTAAAGAGTTTGAAAAGTTGGAAAGTAAGAGAACCTAATGCTGTTAAATATGCCACCAAAAACACGAATCAATTAGACAATGAAGTTTGGGTTTTGGTTCCACCTGACCTGACAAACGCATACACTAAAATATCTGCTCAAAGTATAAAATTGGTTGATTTAGTTGGCGAGGACAATATTTTCAATGGCATTCAAACAAGTGCAAATGAAATTTACATATTCATTCCGACAAAGGAAGATGCAAAGCATTATTACTTTACAAAAAAGAATGTGAACTACAAAATTGAAAAGGCAATAACCAAACCCTATTTTCAAACATCATCAGGCGAAGATAACTTAAATACGTACAGAACTTTTAAGCCAAACGCAAGAGTAATTTACCCTTACGAAAATTCAGAAAAGGGAGTTGAAATAATTCCACTTACAGCAGTTCAGAAAAAATATCCATTGGCTTATGACTATTTCCAAAAGCATAAAGCCATTTTAAACAATCCTAAGAGAGATATAAAACCTGAACCTGCGACAAAAAACGAATGGCACAGATTCGGAAGACAACAGGGTTTAAATATTTCAGGAAAGAAAGAAAAAATAATACTTGGTGTATTATCAAGTGGCGACAAATACGCTATTGATAATTATGGAACATTATTTACCTCTGGTGGAACTGCGGGTTATTGTGCAATCACATTACCCGAAAAGTTTGACTATTCCACTTATTACATTCAAGCCATTTTAAACTCTAAATATGTAGAGTGGTTTGTAATCTTGACTGGCGAAATATTTAGAGGAAGCTATTTTGCAAGAGGAACAAAGGTTCTAAACAATTTACCTATTCGTAAAATTGATTTTTCAAACGCAAGGGATAAAGCACTTCACGACAAGATTGTAGAACTCCAAAAGGAACTAATAAAAATTCAAGATGAAATTGATGCAAACATTGAAAACAAAAGAGTATTAACGCCATTGCAAAGCCAATTTTCAAGAGAAAAAATAGCATTAGAAAAGCTATTAGCTAAATTATATGATTTAGGCAATGATGATTCATTAATCCCATTAATCAAAGAATTGTATGAAGCTAATTGAAAATGCAACAGCAGAAAAATTAAGGGGCGGATTTTATACGCCTGAACCTATTGCAGAATTTATTTTGCGGTGGGGAATTAATGGAAGCACGGACTTTGATATACTTGAACCGAGTTGTGGCGATGGCGTATTTCTTGAACAATTGAAGGAATTAAAGTCAAAATACAAATCAATTACAGCTATTGAATTTGACGAAATTGAAGCCCAAAAAGCCGAGAAAATTGTTTTGAAAAACAAACAAATAATCAATGATGATTTCCATACATATTGCAACAATACTTTACAACGCTTCGACTTAATTGTAGGAAATCCTCCATACATACGCTATCAGTTTTTTGACAGAAAGCAACAAGTTGAGGCAGGTGACATTTTCATAAAAGCAGGCTTAACTTATTCTAAACTTACAAATGCTTGGGTTTCATTTGTTGTTGGTTCTTCACTTTTATTGAAAGACAAAGGCGGAAAAATCGGTTTTGTTTTACCGGCAGAAATTTTACAAGTTTCGTTTGCTTTGCAATTGAGGAAATTCATTGCACAGTTTTACAATAAAATAAACATCATTTCATTTGAGAAACTTGTATTTCCTGACATTCAACAAGAAGTTGTTTTGCTTCTTTGTGAAAAAAACGGAAGTAAAGAACACAACATTGAGCATATTGAATTAAAAGATGCAAGCGAACTGAAAACGCTTGATACTGCTAAGTTAAAAAGCCCACAAAAGAAAATTGATTTTAAATCTAACAAATGGACTTTCTATTTTTTAGAACAAGAGGAAATTGATTTTTTAGAAACCATTGCCAGGAAAAGAAATATTTCAACTCTTGGGAAGTATGCAAAAGTTGAAGTTGGCATAACAACAGGCTCAAATGATTTCTTTACCGTTCCACTTGCAACAGTTGAAGAATACGACTTACACGACTATGCAAAACCAATGGTTGGAAGAAGCGTTCAGGTAAACAGTGTAATATTTACAGAAAAGGATTGGGAGAAAAATAAATTTTCAAAAGCAAAAGCACATTTACTTGCATTCCCTGACAAACAAAATCTTAATCAGAAAAACGGAGCAGTAAAATATATTGCTCACGGAGAAAGTTTAGGTATTCATAAAGGCTATAAAACAAGTATCAGAGATGATTGGTTTGTAGTTCCATCATTGAAAATTTCTGACGCTTTATTTATTCGCAGAAATAATCTATACCCACGATTGATAATTAATGAAGCAGGAGCATACACCACAGATACAATGCACCGAGTTTTTGTAAAACAAGGAACAGATATAAATGCACTTACAGCCAGTTATTACAATTCACTATCACTTGCATTTACAGAAGTAAGCGGAAGAAGCCACGGTGGAGGCGTTTTAGAACTAATGCCTAATGAAGCAGAAAAGGTTTTATTGCCGTATCATAAAGACAATGCAAAGTTGCTTTCTAAAATTGACAAATTGATTCGTGACAAAACAGATATTGAAGAAGTCTTGAAAATAACCAACCAAATAATATTGAAAGAACATTTCGGCTTGACACAAAAGGAAATAAATTTAGCTCATAGCATATGGAAAAAGCTATCGGCAAGAAGATTAAATAGAGGGAAGTAAAGTTATTTTCAATGAATGAGCTTCTATCAAATCAAATACAACTTTTTAAATCTGTATTCAAAGGCAGAGAAGATGTGTTTGCTATTCGCTGGGAGAAGGAAAAGAAAAGCGGATATATGCCCGCCTATTTTTATGACCCTTATCGATTAAGAGCACATAAAATGAATGGAGGAACATTTCAGAATTTTACCGAAAAGTCTTATTTAAAATTTACAGATGAACAAATCCAAAAGCATTTGGACGGTTTTCATCATATTGGAATTTACCCTCTATTACAAGACAATACTACTTGGTTTTTAGCAGCAGATTTTGATAAAGCGAATTGGCAAGATGAAGCCGTTATTTTTCTTAATGCTTGTAAAGAAAAAGAAATTCCAGCCTACTTGGAGCGTTCTCGTTCAGGAAATGGCGGACACGTTTGGATATTTTTTGACAAACCATATCCAGCCATAAGAAGTCGCAAAATATTCATATCAATTTTGGAACAATCGGGTGCATTTTCAATGTTTGACAAAAGTTCAAGTTTTGACAGATTGTTTCCTAATCAGGATTTTCTTTCAGGTAAAGGTTTCGGAAACTTGATTGCTTTACCACTTTTTAAACCAACTTTTGAAAATGGAAATAGCTGTTTTGTTAATCCTGAAACATTTGAAGCCTTCACTGACCAATGGGATTTTCTGAAAAACATTCAAAAAGTTTCTACAGATCATTTAGATGAACTATACAAAATAGTATCGCCAGATGTTCCAATAATAGCACCGCAACAAACAACTGGAAAACTTAGTATTTGTTTAAATAATACTGTAAGAGTCAGCAGAAATGGATTAACACCAACACTTACCCATTTTCTAAAGGAAGAATTAAATTTTGCAAACTCTGAGTTTTTCATCAAGAAGAAATCGGGTAGAAATACATTTGAAACGACTCGTTATTTTAAACTGATTAAGGAATCGGAAAGCGAAATTTTTATTCCTCGGGGATTTATCGGGAAGCTTTTACGCTTTTGCAAGGAATCACAAATCGAATATGATTTTTTAGATGAAAGAAAGCTTAAACCATCTATTCCATTTACGTTTAATGCTGCTTTGCGAAATCATCAACTAGGCGTAATTGAAATGGTTTCTAAAAAGGATTATGGAGTAATAGTTGCACCGGCAGGTTCAGGAAAAACAGTTATTGGATTAAAAATAATTGTGGATAAGGCACAACCTGCACTCATTATTGTTCACCGAAAACAATTATTGGAACAGTGGACAGAACGGATTGAAGCATTTTTGGGTATTCCTAAAAGAGATATTGGTGTTATTGGTCAGGGGAAGTCAAAAATCGGCAAACAAATTACTGTAGCAACGATTCAAAGTTTGCCCAAACAAATAGAATCTATTCAAAATATATTTGGAACTATCGTTGTAGATGAATGTCACCACATTCCTGCCGACAGTTTCAGAAATACGATTGAAAAATTACAATCATTTTATCTGTATGGATTAACCGCTACCCCTTTTCGAAAATACAATGATGGAAAAATGATTTTCACCCATTTAGGAGAAATCATTGCCAATATTCAACCCACTGAAATTGAAAATTATAAACAGGCAAAAATTATCCTCCGAAACACGGAATTAGATGTTCCATATAACTCCAAGACAGACAGTTTTGAGGGTTTATCAAAAATATTGGTTCACGATACTGCCCGAAATCAACTGATATTAGAAGATGTAAAAACAGAACTGAATCAAGGTAAAAAGGCTGTTATCATCACTGAACGAAAAGAGCATATTGATACGCTATATTTGTTTTTAAAACAAGCGTATGAAGCCATTACCTTGAGCGGAGAAGATTCAGAAACTTCTAAAAAAGCCAAATGGAAAACATTACAAGAGGGGAACTTTCAGGTTTTAATTACAACAGGACAATATTTTGGCGAAGGAACAGATTTACAAAACATTAGCTGTTTATTTTTAGTTTATCCATTTTCTTTTGAAGGCAAACTAATCCAATATATTGGTAGAGTGCAACGCTCAGAAGTAAATCCAACTATTTACGACTACAGAGACTATAAAATTGATTATCTCAATAAGCTTTTCCTGAAACGAAATACATATTATCGAAAAATTGACAAGCAAGCAACTTTGTTTGATGAACCAAAGGACGAAATCATGACTTCAAATCACATTTTAACTATAGAAAAGAAAATCAACCTTCCAATTGAGGAATTGGAGTTTCATTACGGAAGTGTAGTGTTCAAACATCCAATTATTGAGATGAATACGGAGCTTCAATTTCAGGTTGAAAACAACGAAATTAGACCAGAATTTGAGGTACTTAAACCCTATTTCATAAAAACATTAAAATCAAAAAATATTACTGTAGACTTGTTTGCCGAGTTTGAAAACGGAAAATTGGTTTCTCAATTAGCACTATCATCTGACATTGACCATATCAACAAAAAGGTGGTTGAGGGAGTGAAATTTCAATTTCTGAATAAAGGATTACTCAAGCAGTTTAGTCCCAAAAAGAAAAACATTTTGACTTCTGACGAATTACAAGAACACAATAAAATGTATTCTAACGCAGAAGATTTACTGAATGAAATTCTCAAAAACAAGCAATACAAACATTCGCAACACATTCATTATTTAGCTGACAAACACGAAAGTCAAGTAATGAAGATTCGTTTTGTGTTGAATCCATTTTCATTCGTATTTCTGCTTGCTGGAGAGCAAAATTATTTTGTTGTTTTGGAAACCTTAGACACAGAAGAAGCAACATATATTTGGCATACTCCAAAAAACAAAGCATCATTAATTGAGGAAGTAAAACAAATTGACAACCAACTAAACATTATTAGAGAAAAAGGAAGACAGACATTTTTAGAAAATAGTCCTGGAAACTTTACAAGAATTATACACGATTATTCAGACAACAAAAAAGGATTTATAATATGGAAATCAGCAATAGAAGAATTAATCTAAGCCAGCCCACAGGTGTAAGCACATTTGCAATTCGCACAAGCCAACGCACAGACCAAAAATTGCAAAAGAGCTTCCACCTTTTCCACTCAAGAGAAAAATTATTTTTTAAAATCTCCCCTTCTAAAATTTTTAAAACAAGCAACGCACTGGCGACAGCGAAACTCACGGCAGACAAAGACTTCATAACCTCGACAGACAGAAGGCCAGCTTATAACAGCACCTACAAGAAATTGGCGGTTCAGTGGTTAAATGAAGTTTTGTGCTTCGTATCAAGTTTTGTGGTGGCAGACAGTTTAGTGCTTCTAAATCGCCAACTTCTTGTAGCTGCAAAACGTTCAAGGCAATTTTCGCTGCGCGAAAACTTCAATCATATTAAACTTTCAATTGAAAATGTAAAGGGACAAATTTCAAAAGGTTATGTCTATGTAGCTTCTGCATACTTAAATATGGACTCGTTAAACAACTCAGAATATTTAAAAAAGGCATTAGACCAGAGTTGGAAAGATTGGGACAAAAGAGACAGTTTGACTTATTTTAAAGAGAGAATAAAATATGAATACACTGCGGTGTGGGACAGTTCCGGAGCTAAAAATTCAATATACTACTTGACTGGCAAAACGGTTTTATCCTTCAAGTCAATTAAGAGCATAAAGATTGAAGAAATGATTGACTTTGGATATACACAAGGAATAGCTAATGAATTAAAATTGTCTGATACCACTTGGATGAAAAGAGAACCTGTGAAAAAGTTATCATTTGGTGGCTATTTACATTCTTATCAAATTTTCATTCACGAAAATTCCCCCAAAATAAATGCGATTATTAAGCAACTTGAAATTAAGCAAAAAGAAATCGACAACACGGAACTGCAAGACGAAAATGGTGACACAGACTATGGAAAAGGAGACAAAATTGATGAGGAATTGTGGAAGATAATTCAAAAGTTGAATAAACTAAAAGTGGTTATAGTAGCTGAAAGCAGTTGCTAAGTTAAACTTATCGACTCATCAATATTTTATTGGAGACAATTCAGCAAATTGGACAAATGACAACGACAAAGAAAGAACAACGACCCGCTAACACTATTTTTATTTATCTACTGCGTGCAGGAGAACAAACAATTAAAACAGGAAAATTGTGATCGAATAATCTATAGTTCCAAAGTAGAAAGGCTTCAAAAAAAGCATCCTTCCGAAATATTTCCGGAAGGACGCTTTTTTAATTTTTAAAATCTATTTTAATATACTCCTTTCGCTTTTATACCAAACTCCACTTTCTTTAAAGCAGTGATATAAGCGCCAATACGCATTGTGGTTTTATATTGTTGCCCGTTGTTCCAAACATGCTCAAATGCTTCTTTCATGGAAGCATCATGTTTTGTATTTACTTCTTCTTCGCTCCAATAGTGTCCGTAGCGATTTTGTACCCATTCAAAATACGAGACCGTAACACCTCCGCCATTCGCTAAAATATCCGGAACAACGATAATATTTTTTTCCTGTAAAATATGATCAGCTTCAGGTGTTGTAGGACCATTTGCTCCTTCTACGATCAGTTTCGCTTTAATATTCACCGCAATTTCTTCAGTAATTACATTTTGTAAAGCTGCCGGTACCAATACATCTACATTGGCAGTTAAAAGTTCCGAAGGTTTAATTTCAACACCGCCTGTAAAACCTTTTAATACATTTCCATTTTCTTTTGCATAACGTAATGCCGCTTGTATATCAATCCCTTTTTCATTCCAAAGGGTAACAGTGTGATCACCAATAGCACATATTTTAATACCTTGTTCACTCAGTAAACGGGAAGCATGTGAACCTACGTTACCAAAACCTTGCACAGCCGCGCTCACTTTTTTAGGATCTAATTTCATTTTAGCCAATGCAGCTAATGTAGCTACCATTACTCCACGGCCGGTTGCTGCATCGCGACCCAAAGAACCACCAAGACCAACAGGCTTGCCTGTAACCACTCCGGGAAAATCACCACGGTGTGTTTTATTATATGCATCTACTATCCAGGCCATTTCTCGTCCGCTGGTTCCCATATCAGGGGCAGGAATATCTTTATCAACACCAAATACATCCGCCATTGCAACAGTATATGCCTTCGTCATTCTTTCCAATTCACCAACACTCATTTTGCGGGGATCACATTTAATACCGCCTTTACCACCACCATAAGGAAGGTTGGCTACAGCACATTTAAAGGTCATCCATGCTGATAATGCTTTTACCTCATCCTCATTCACATCCATAGCATAACGAATCCCGCCTTTTGAAGGGCCTAAAATAGTAGAATGGACGGTTCTGAACCCCTCAAATACCTGTACTTTTCCATTGTCCATCATTACAGGGATACTTACTTTTACTTCTTTTTGGGGATTTCTTAGAATATTAGCCACTTCTTCTTGCAAACCATAGATCTTTGCTGCAACATCCAATCTCGCTAAAACTGCGTCAAACATACTCTCATGATGCTCTGCCGTTGTTGTGTGTGTTTTTGTCGTCATATTTTTTACATTAAGTTCCACTGTCTTTTAGGAAGAGGAACATGAGTTAGGGTCTGCGAATTTATAAAAAATTAGTTTATCCTAAAAACTAATCGCTAAATGCTCATTTTCAATCGCTTAACATAGATATTATACACTTTTACGGTGATCGAATTCCAATAAAGCATTTAAAGAAATAAGGTTTTTAAATAGAGATAAGTAAAAACAAATGGGACAGCCATAATAAGACTATCAAAACGATCCAATATTCCTCCATGTCCTGGAAGTAAATTACCTGAATCCTTCACGTTTTTGCTTCGTTTGTATAAGGATTCTACCAAGTCGCCAAGCGTACCTATAATTATTAAAATGGTGGCGATTATCATCCAATCTGTGATATTTATATCCGTGTACCAGCCTGAAATAATATAGGCTACAATGTAACTTGCAATAGCCCCTCCTATACTCCCTTCCCAGGATTTTCCAGGGGATATTCTTGGGAACAGTTTATTCTTCCCAAAAGCGGAACCCGCTAAATAAGCGCCTGTATCATTACTCCATAAAATAAAGAAAAAACCAAACAAGATCTGATGGCTATAACTACCTGTATAGGTAAGAAGAAAATTGAGCAATGAAAAAGGTACTGCAACATAAATAACTCCTAATAAAGTAAATCCAATGTTGCGAAACGGATTGGAGGCTTTGAGGTATAATTCAATGATAAAAACGAGAAATAATAAAGGAATGTTAATGATCAGGAACCTAACATCAATAAACCCCATACACACCAAAGCAGTACTGGTAAAAAGTATTGAACTTACAATTGTCCCTACAATTTTTTGTGGTTTATTATCTCCTTTTTCGGATAAGATATAAAACTCCCAGGTTCCTAAAATAGTTATAAGGAAAAACAAAATTGAGAATGATAAATGAGAATAAAAGGTGCAGACTAACAATACTGCTACAAATGCGCCTGCGGTAAGTGCTCGTGTAAAGAAGTTGTTCACTGTTCAGTATTTTAGTTATGCATTATTGTCATTCTGAACAAAGTGAAGAATCTCTTTTCAACGAGATGTTTCGCTTTGCTCAACATGACAAAAAGATCAATATCACTTACCTCAATGCACATCATCTATCAAAAACACAAAGATCTCTTTAGGCCCATGAGCACCCTGCACCAATGTTTTCTCAATATCGGCAGTTCGACTTGGCCCTGTGATAGTTGCGATCATAGATGGCAATTTTTTATCATATTTCTCACGAATGAATTTCAACGCATCTTTAATATTATGCACCAATTGGGAAGTGTATGCAATTACAATATGAAAATTTGCATAAACAGGTAGCCTGCGGCCGGATGCTTGTTTGGATGTAACCATCACACTTCCTGTACGTGCTATTAAACATTCGCAAAGTGTTAAACCAATATCCGTATTTAAAATATCTTTTTCCTTATCGGAAAATTTTATTTTGGCTCCTGTAAGAAGTTCTTTGATCTTAGGTTCAAGGCAGAAAAAATTTTTCCATCCATTATCTTTTGCGATAAAAGCAAAATTCTCAATAAACTCCGCTTCATTTTCACAAAAAATAAATTTGCCATTGAGTGCCGAAAAATTTTGTGCGAATTGGATTTCAAAAGGTTCCTCCGAAGAAGTAAATATTTCTGATTCCTTGTCTACATCGCCAATTTCCTGGGGCGACTTATGAATTAAAGCCTTGCGGATCTTTTTTAATATTTTTTCCTTTGAAGTGGTACTTTGCATAGAATATTAAAACAAGGTATTCATAGGCTTTTCAGGCTCTTTATCAGCTGAAGGAGGTCCAGATTTTTCGTCTTCTTTCTTCTTTTCCTCTTCTTTTTTGTCTTCTTTCTTTTCTTCTGTTGCCGCAGGTGGAGCTACCGGTTCCTTTTTTTGTTCCGGTTTTGCTTCTATAACCGGTGGTTTATTTTCCGTTACCTTTAACAAGGTTTGTTCTTCTTTATCAAAAGGTCGCTTTCCGAATATTAATTCCAGGTCTTCTTTAAAAATAACCTCTTTCTCTAATAATTTTTCTGCCAACTGTTTGAGCAAATGTTTGTTTTTCGTAAGTATGTCTTTAGCACGTGCGTATGCAGCTTCAATCATTCTGCTTACTTCTTCATCAATTGTTTGTGCGGTTTTCTCACTATACGGTTTTGTAAACCCATATTCATTGGCACCCGTAGAATCATAATAACTGATGTTGCCGATCTTATCGTTCAAGCCATAAATGGTGATCATTGCATAAGCCTGTTTGGTGATCTTTTCGAGATCACTCAAGGCACCTGTGGATATTTTACCGAATACCACTTCTTCGGCTGCTCTTCCACCTAAGGCTGCACACATTTCATCCAATAATTGCTCGGTAGTTGTTATCTGGCGTTCCTCCGGCAAATACCAGGCTGCGCCTAGTGATCGTCCGCGCGGGACGATAGTAACTTTCACCAGCGGATGCGCATGTTCCAGTAACCAGCTTACGGATGCATGTCCGGCTTCATGATAAGCGATCACATTTTTTTCGTGAACGGAGATGATCTTGTTTTTCTTTTCCAATCCGCCAATGATACGATCTACTGCATCCAGGAAATCCTGTTTTTCAATCAATTTTTTATCATGACGTGCGGCGATCAGAGCTGCTTCATTACAAATATTCGCAATATCAGCACCTGAAAATCCGGGAGTTTGTTTTGCAAGAAAATCAACATCAACCGAAGCATCCAGTTTCAATGGTTTTAAATGCACTTTAAAAATATCTTTACGTTCATTCAGATCCGGCATATCCACGTAGATCTGGCGGTCAAAACGGCCGGCACGCATCAATGCCCTGTCTAAAATATCAGCACGATTGGTTGCAGCTAAAATGATTACACCGCTGTTGGTTCCAAAACCATCCATCTCTGTTAACAGCTGGTTCAATGTATTTTCGCGTTCATCGTTAGCACCTTGCGCCGGTGATTTTCCACGGGCACGTCCAATGGCATCGATCTCATCGATAAAAATAATACAAGGCGCTTTTTCTTTTGCCTGGCGGAACAAGTCACGCACACGCGATGCACCAACCCCCACAAACATTTCAACGAAATCAGACCCCGAAAGTGAAAAGAAAGGAACCTTTGCCTCTCCTGCAACAGCCTTTGCCAAAAGGGTTTTTCCGGTCCCCGGAGGTCCAACTAACAGCGCTCCTTTGGGAATTTTTGCTCCAAGGACCGTGTATTTTTTAGGGTTTTTCAGAAAGTCGACAATCTCCTTGATCTCTACTTTTGCGCCTTCCAATCCTGCAACATCATTGAATGTAATACTCACATTCGTATCTTTATCGAACAAGGTTGCACGTGATTTTCCAATATTGAAAATTTGTCCGCCTCCTGCTCCTCCGCCCATTCTGCGCATAATTATGATCCAAAGAACAACCATAATAAGAAGTGGTAATATGATACCCATATAATCACTCCATTGGCTGCGATTTTCACTTTCAGAATAAATTCTTTCTGATGGGGCAAAATCTTTCTGAGCTTCTGTCAGTAAAAGATTAAAGCTGGCCACATCAGATATTTTTATTTTGTAATGCGGTCCTTTAGGATTTTGATCCAGATTATCTTTTGCATATTGAGGCAATTTTAGGAATTCTTTGCCAATAGTGATCTCTGCAATGTTTTCGGCCGGCACTGCAACAATTCTTACCACGTGATGCTGTTTCAGCATGGTTTCTATGAATTCAGTGGTGTTCTTTTCTTTTAAGCCGCCGGCGGAATTCATTAATTGTATTCCAATCAATACCACTGCAATTATTCCATAAATCCAGTAAAAATTAAATGGATTTTTAGGTAAGTTAGGTTTCTTGGGAAACTTATCTTTTGGATTTTTATTTTCTGGTTTTTGTTCTTGCTGCTCGCTCATTGTTTGTCTTTCTAATAATTTTAGTCAAATGCAAGTTCAGTTATTTCTGCATCTGCCCATAATGATTCTAAGTTATAAAAATTACGGATGTGTGATTGAAAAATATGCACTACAACCGTTACATAATCTACCAAAATCCATTCCGAATTTTGAAATCCTTCAGAACGATATGGCCTTTCACCTGTTTTTTTCTTTACCATTTCTTCTACAGAAGCAGCAATTGCATTCACCTGCGTGTTTGAATCTGCCTGGCAAATAATGTAATAATCACAAACCCGATTGTGAATTTTTTCAAGGTTCATGATCGTAATGTTTTTTCCTTTCAGCTCTAAAATCCCTTCCACTGCAGCATCAGCAAGCAATTGAACTTTATTTTTTACTTTTTTTACGGTCGGTTGCGCAACTTTCCCGCCTGCCGGTCGGGCAGGTTTTGCAATAACTTTTCCTAGTGATTTGGAAGGTTTAGCAGATACTTTTTTATTTTTTACCGGTTTTTTAGACTCTGTTTTTTTAACAATTATTTTTTTTACAGGAGCTTTTTTCGCTTTTTTGGGTAATTTTTTAGCTATCGCCTTCCCGCCTGCCGGACGGGCAGGTTTTACTGCTTTTACAGATTTTGCTTTCTTCTTAGCCATTAAAATGATATCGGTTTTATTTCGTTCTTTGTATCTACAAAAATAATCAAATCTTTTGCATAAACTGGTATGAAAACTTTATTTATAGGGCAAAATAGCATTCATTTGACCTCTGTTGATTCTACCAACAGTTATGCCAGTGAATTGTTACGCAAAACTAAACCTGCGGAAGGAACACTGATTTATACTTTCGAGCAACGAAATGGGCGTGGACAACGGGGAAATTATTGGGAGTGTGAACCCAATAAAAATGCTACATTCAGCCTTATTTTATATCCTGGTTTTTTACCTGCTCAAAAACAATTTTTACTTGCCAAAATTGCTTCATTAGCGGTCGCTGACTTAATGGCAGAAATGCTTGAAGCTCACGACAAAACAGGGGGTATTACGATAAAATGGCCGAATGATATTTATATTGGGAACAAAAAAATTGCGGGAATTTTAATTGAAACTTCCTTACGTGAAAATGCTGTCCAAAATGCTATTATTGGCATCGGGGTAAATATAAATCAGCGTTCATTCAACGCAACAAATGCGATATCGCTCGCAATGATTACCAAGAAAGAATATAACCCGGAACAATGCATCGAACGTTTATGTGAATTCATAGAAGCACGTTATCTGCAATTAAAAGCCAATAAAATTGAAAATATAGATTCAGAATATAAACAAGAGCTATATCAATTTAATGAATGGAAAAATTATACTTCTGATCAACAAATTTTTAGGGGAAAAATAATAGGGATATCTGTTTTAGGAAAGTTGCAGGTAGAGTTGGAATCAGCAAAAATAAAAGAATTTGATCTGAAAGAGATCACATTTGCTTCCTCTTCCTGAGAAGAAGTGAAGTTATTTAATGTCTTTCATTTTTTGTGCCAGCATATTGAAAAAATTTCCAAGAGGTTTTTCCACCATCATTTTCATCATCGGATTTAGATCCGATTCAAAAACTAATTGTCCGACACAATTGTTCGCATCTTTCTCTGCCAGCAATACAAATAATTTAAATTCAAAAGGAACTTTTCCATTTGAACTGATCGTAAGTTTTGTGGAAGGATTTGTTTCAATGATCTTCATTCCAATAGTCGCCATGCCATTGATCGTAAAAGAACATTCATCTGCAGTGGACGTCCAGTTAGTAACCTGCGGAGGCATTAACTTCTGAAAATTATTAAAATCACTTAAATAATTAAAAACAGCGGATGCTGAATTATTAATATCCACTTTTTCACTTTCAATCTTTGTCATAACTATCTACTAATTACTAATTTATACAAATATACCAATCTGTGTGTGCTAAAAACTTGATTGCATAGATAACAAATCTGGAATTTGAAATCTTTAATTTGTAATCTTTAATTTACTTCCCCATTCTGCCGGATCTTCACGCCATTCTTTTAATGATTTCAAATCTTTATCAGATATATAATTTGATTGTAATGCTTGTTTAATAAGCGTTTCGTAGTCACTCAGCGTAACCAGTTTGCACTTGGATTTTTTAAAATTATCATTGGCTGTTTTGAAACTATAGGTAAAGATCGCAGCCATTCCTTTTACTTCACAGCCTTTTTCCCTCAAAGCATCTACCGCTTTTAAACTACTTCCACCTGTAGAGATCAGATCTTCTATTACTACAACCGATTGTCCTTTTTCTACTACACCTTCTATCATATTGGTTAAGCCGTGTTTCTTTGCTTCCGAACGAATATAAACAAAAGGCAATCCCATTTCATGTGCTACCAAAGCACCTTGAGCGATCCCACCAGTTGCAACACCTGCAATTACATCCGGCTTTCCAAATTTTTCATTGATCGCATTTACAAATTCCTGACGGATGAATGTACGCACTTTTGGATAGGAAAGCGTAACACGATTATCACAATAGATAGGAGATTTCCACCCGGAAGCCCATGTAAATGGTTTATTTGGTTGTAATTTAATTGCTTTAATTTGCAGTAAGAATTCGGCGATCTTTAACGCAGCATCATCATTTATTAACATGAGGCAAATATATCAAATTTGCCCGATTAATTACATTTGATTAATATTATATCCATGAAAAAAATTTTTTCTATCAATAAAATAATTTACCTGATAAACAATCCAAACGATTTTCAACAAAAAGAAAACGCCGTTTATGCCAGTATTGAGTCGGAAGATGAAATGCGCTTAATACACGATGAATTAATTAATAAAAACAACATTCAGGAAATTTATTTTTTCAATAAAGACCAGGAGCTTCTTTTCAGATATTTTACTTCCATGTTTTGTATCATTGAAGCAGCAGGAGGCTTAGTAAAAAATAAAAAAGAAGAATGGCTTTTTATTTTCCGTAATAACAAATGGGATCTTCCCAAAGGAAAGATTGAAAAGAAGGAATCAATTAAAACAACTGCCATCCGTGAAGTAGAGGAGGAATGCGGAATTAAAGGGTTAACCATTTTAAAAGAACTTCCAACAACTTACCATACCTATTATTTAGAAGAAAAAGCGATACTAAAGCCAACTTACTGGTTTGAAATGTATTGCAATGATACCTCCAAACTAAAACCGCAAACCGAAGAAGGGATTACAGATGTGAAATGGTTATCTAAAAATGATCT
>JBQTHQ010000143.1:0-30699 GCA_052389695.1 Bacteroidota bacterium
ACTTTTTCCATGCCGAAATGATCTTTGTTCAATACTTTTTCCGCATGTTTCAGGTCAAAGTTATCTTTTGTGTTCTCACCCCAGGGCAAATCCAGCAATACTTCCACATAATTCGTCTGGATAGAATATTCCGCTGCATTAGGATTCATCCGTTCTAATTTACCGATCGCTTTTTCAAATGCTTCTCCTACTTCTTTTGTCCATTTTTTTCCTTTCGCACGTTCCTTCATGCTTTGAATATCCTGCGTAAAGTTGTTCTCTCCCAATTCTTCCTGAATGGTCTTCATTTGCTGATGAAGGAAATAATCACGCTGTTGCTTATCAATATCAACCTTTACTTTCGACTGGATCTGATTTTTCAATTCCAACATTTGCAATTCTTTGGTAAGATTGGCCAATACAAGTGTAGCGCGCTCTTTCAGGTCAAGTACTTCCAGCATTTTTTGTTTATCTGCAACGGAAGCATTCATGTTGGATGAAATGAAATTGATCAAAAATGAAGGGCTTTCGATATTACGCAAAGCAAAGCCGGCTTCACTGGGTATATGTGGGCTATGTTTTACAATTTGTAAAGCAAGATCTTTTAGTGAAGATACGAGTGCGATAAATTCCTGGTCATCAGGTTTTGGGCGGCTTTCTACAAATACAGAAACAGCAGCTTTTAAATATGGCTCTGTTTGTTTTACTTCTTTTAACTCAAAACGTCTTTTCCCCTGGATGATCACTGTGGTGTTACCATCAGGCATACGCAGCATTTTTATAATATGCGCTACCGTACCAATTCTGTTCAAATCATCAAATGTAGGGTCTTCGGTGGTATCATTTTTTTGAGAAACAACTCCAATTGTTTTAGTGCCTTTATAAGCATCTTTAACAAGGCTTATGGATTTATCTCTGCCAACAGTAATAGGTATTACGACACCCGGAAATAAAACTGTATTACGCAAAGGTAAAATTGACAGTTCTTCGGGTATTTTTTCGGAATTCATCTGATCTTCATCTTCAGACGAAAGCAAAGGAATAAACTCTGAATCTTCTTCCAGTATATCGTCGCTTAGTATTGGTACTAAGTCATTTAAGTCAAATTTGTTAGTCATATTATGAAGGTAATAGTTGTCGTTTTAAATACTAATACACTTGTGGTTTCAATCCCTGTGCCAATTGAGGAATCGGGACAATTTGGCACTTTAATTAGAATATACGGATTATTCGACCCGATTGATTGTCAAATGTTAAATAATATGGATGGTTATGACTTTTTCTTGAGAAAACTATAATAGAAACCAAAGCCAAAACTGAAGTATTGAGTAGAACCGGGGCTGTTTTTATCAAATTGGGCAAAATCATCCAGACAAATTTCAAATGGATCGAATATCCTGTTGAATGAAGTATATGAAATAGTTGCCCCTATTCCGAAATTAGGTTCAACTAAAAAAAACAGGTTTATTTCAGGCTCTATAAATGTTGTTTCATAGCTATCTATTATTACATCATGATTGCCCGGATCCTTGCATATCAAAGAAGAAAAATTAGTCCAGTTTTTACCGGCTGATACCGCTGCAGAAAATATCATGCGATTTTTATCACCTGCATAACGATCGCCACCCACTTTAACAGAAACATTATTTATGTACATCCTTGTATTATTATCCGCTATTTTATTTTCCATCACTTTAAGTAGTCCTGTTTTATATGTAACTCCGGCAAACAAGCCTTTATATAGCATGATATTTAACCCTCCACTAAGCTCATAAATACCCACAAAACTATTTTTAAAGGATCTGTTGGATGTTGGATGAGGCACTGTAATAGATACTCTGGGGCTAAATACATAATACTGCTTTTTGAAAGGTTTTGATTCTGCCCCAAAAGGTGCAGCGTCTTCGTCCTGTGCCAAGAGCATGGTAGAGAGAAGTATAAAAAATAATATAGAAAAAAATTTATGGTATTTTTTCATACGTTATTTCCAACGGTATTTAAAGCTTTCATATTTACCTTTAATGGCAACAGTTAATTCAAATTGTGTCGCATTCTGAATAAATTCATCACTTAAATTAAGATATTTTATAAAAGCATCAAACTCTGAATCATCCAGGTCAATGATATCATTTTTAACGTACAATCTGAACAGATCTTTAAGAATATCCCGTTTCAGCTCTTCGTTTTCCCATTCGGCTACTTTTTGCCTTGATCTCCCAAATTTACTAAACCGTTCATATAAATAGGTTATTGGGCTGCCGAGAGCATTCAGATCGTCTAAGGTATAAGTGCTTTTCAAACCTAATCTATTGATATCTTTTTCAATCTCATTTAAATTTCGCGTAGCAAATACGCTCACTTCCTTTAATGTATATTCCAATTTTTGCAAGGTCACTTCAACATAATATTTTTTTCGGATGGTTGAATCTTTTAAAGAAATTTTTTTCACCATGAATCCAACAGCGGAAAACAAGATGGTGTCGGATTGCATTGCCATTATTGAAAATTTCCCATCCACATCCGCAAATACACCTTGATTTGTACGATGATTGATGATCATCAGTTTAGGCAAAGGCAATTTACTTTCTTTATCAAATACTTGTCCGGAAATAGTAATACCCGACTGCGCGGTCAAATCATTTCCTGTAAATAATAAAAATAAAATTGCACAATTCCTGAAACGTATGAATATACTGTTCATAGGATCTTAGTACTTCAAAAAATCTGCAATGTGTTTTTCTAATACTTTAATGGTGTTAGTATCTTTTATAGTATCATTTTCGCCCAAAAGAGTTAAAACGTTGGAAACAGGTAATTTATTTGGCATCACATGAAAATCCAAATAATTTAATATCCCGGTTAAATGGTCCATCCCCCTTAAATTACCCGCTCGCCCTGTTGAAACACCCACTAATGCTACTTTTTTACCACGATTAAGATCAGGATGAATGGCATCTATAAATGTTTTTAAAATACCGGGGAAACTTCCATTGTATTCAGGTGAAATGATCACAAATTTTTTAGCAGGAATAATATATTCATCTAAAATTTGTTGAAATGCTTTTGAGCGGTTATTGAATAATTCATTGAATGCAATATCCGTGGGCACTATTTCCAAGGACAACAGTTTAGGCGTAATACCCTGTTTTTCCATCAGTTGCGAATAGTTTGTTGCAACTTTCAATGTATTGCTCTTTGGACGATTAGTAGCTGAAATGATAGTGATCATGGTATTTTATTATTAACAAAAAACTGTTTAAAAATCCTAATAAGTTTTAATTCCCTATAGAATCAAAAAATGTATTTTTAGTGGCATTTAAATGAGTATGTACAAACGTAATAAAAAAGTATGCATACTTTGTAATAAATGTGATTTTTAGCAGAATTCCGATTTATGAATATAACATATTATGGCCATTCGTGTTTTGGAGTTGAAGTGAATGGCAAGCATATTTTGTTCGACCCTTTTATTACGCCGAATGAATTGGCTAAAAACGTGGATGCGACCAAAGTAAAAGCAGATTATATTTTAATTTCACACGGGCACGAAGATCATATTGCAGATGCAGTCAATATTGCAAAACGAACGAATGCGACTGTACTATGTAATTGGGAAATACATGTATGGCTCAATAAAAAAGGCATTAATAATACACATCCGATGAATGTGGGCGGTAAATGGAAATTTGATTTTGGCAATGTAAAATGTGTTACAGCAGTACATTCCAGCAGTTTGCCTGATGGTACCGATGGGGGAAATCCAATGGGATTTATTGTTGAATCTCCTGATGCGAACTTTTATTATGCCGGAGATACTGCATTGACCTATGACATGAAACTGATCGGTAATTATCGGCAAATTGATTTTGCATTTTTGCCTATTGGCGATAATTTTACAATGGGTCCGGAAAATGCCATTATTGCTTCGGAATTCATCAACTGTTCAAAAATAATTGGCATGCATTACGATACGTTCGGATACATTAAAATAGAAAAAGATTCGGCTGTTCGGAAATTTGCCAATGCGGGCAATGAGTTGATCTTATTCGATATTGGAGAAACGAAATCAATTAGCAATTAAAAAAATAGTTAACAATAAAATAATTAAATACAAATAAATAAAGGGATGGGAAAAATAATAGCAATAGCGAATCAAAAAGGCGGAGTTGGAAAAACAACAACAGCTATTAACCTGGCAGCGAGTTTGGCAGTACTGGAATTTAAAACATTATTGATTGATGCTGACCCACAGGCAAATTCCACATCAGGTGTTGGATTTGACCCACGCAATATAAAAACAGGCATTTATGAATGTATCATTGATGGCGTTGAACCAAAGGATATTATTCTTCAAACAGAAACACCTAATTTATTTCTGTTGCCGGCTCATATTGACCTGGTAGGTGCTGAAATTGAAATGATCAATTTACCTAATCGGGAGAAAATGATGAAACAGGCATTGGATAAGATCAAAGAAGATTATGATTTTATTATCATTGATTGTTCTCCATCATTGGGATTAATAACTGTCAACGCTTTAACAGCAGCCAATTCTGTTTTAATTCCGGTCCAATGCGAATATTTCGCATTGGAAGGATTAGGAAAGCTGCTCAACACAATAAAAATTGTTCAATCACGCTTGAATCCTGAATTGGCCATTGAGGGAATTCTATTAACGATGTATGATATGCGCCTGCGTTTGAGTAATCAGGTAGTGGAAGAAGTAAAGACCCATTTTCAGCAAATGGTGTTTGATACCATCATTCAACGTAATACAAAATTAGGTGAAGCGCCTAGTTTCGGACAAAGTATCATTATGCACGATGCCAGCGGAAAAGCATCCGTAAATTATCTTAATTTAGCTCGTGAAATATTACAAAAGAACGGATTAACCCGTATGAATGATGCGGAGAAGATCATTAATGTAGAAGAAGAAAATTGATTTGAAAATTTGAAGATGGGCCAATGTGCTGATGAAAATTTAAAATCAAAAAATCAACAATTCAAAAATTAAAGAAATGACAGTCAAGAAAAACGTATTAGGAAGAGGATTAAGCGCATTATTGGAAAATGCCGATACCGATATAACCACCGCTAAACTGGAAGGTGAAGGAAAGGTTGTAGGGTCGGTTTCCAATGTTCAGATCTCAAAAATTGAAACAAACCCATTTCAACCCAGAACAACATTTGAAGAGCAGGCGCTGAATGAATTAGCTGCTTCTATTAAAGAACATGGCATCATTCAGCCAATTACTGTTCGTAAGCTGGGGTATGATAAATACCAACTGATCTCGGGTGAAAGACGATTCCGTGCTTCCCAATTGGCAGGCTTGACCAGTATCCCTGTTTATATTCGTATCGCTAATGACCAGGCAATGTTGGAAATGGCATTGGTTGAAAATATTCAGCGTGAAAACCTGGACGCTATTGAAGTTGCGATCAGCTACAAACGCCTTATCGATGAATGTTCATTAACACAGGAACAGCTTTCACAAAAAGTAAGTAAACAACGTTCCACCATTACCAATTATTTACGCTTATTGAAATTGCCTGTAGAAATTCAGTTGGCGATCCGTAATGGTGATGTTTCAATGGGGCATGCACGTGCACTGATCAATATTGAAAATGAGGATAAACAACTGGATATCTATAACCAGATAGTAACAAATAATTTATCTGTTCGTGAAGTAGAAGATGTTGTGAGAGGTGTTAAAATTGAAATTACACCGGCAACTAAAAATACTGCTGCAACCAAAACATCCACAAAAGCAGCATTAACTTTGCAGCAACAAAATATAATGAACGATCTTCGCGCATTATTTAATACGAGAGTACAGATCAGCCGCGAAACCAGCGGTAAAGGAAAAATCCTGATACCATTCAAATCTGATAATGATCTGAAACGTATATTAGATTTGCTGGACGCTTAATATGATATTTTTTAATAAAAAGATTTATCACAC
Source organism: Bacteroidota bacterium (assembly GCA_052389695.1). Lineage (GTDB taxonomy): Bacteria > Bacteroidota > Bacteroidia > 2-12-FULL-35-15 > 2-12-FULL-35-15 > 2-12-FULL-35-15. Next base: position 5,943 of record JBQTHQ010000143.1, read on the forward strand.
TAAAAGGTTATTTCAAATAATTGGAATAACCTTTTTTATTTTTTTATCAAACAAACTCTTCGCACAAATAACGGACACAACAAAACCCTCAATCCAAAATCGTCAATCTACAATTAGATCTCATTCACCCAGAAAAGCAGCATTGTTTTCAACTGTATTGCCGGGCCTGGGACAAGCATACAATAAAAAATACTGGAAAATACCGGTTATTTATGGAGGGTTTGCTGCATTGGGATATTTTATCAATTCCAATCAAACAAAGTATGTACGTTATCGGGATGCTTATAAATACCGTATTGATAACGATCCTGCAACTGTTGATGATTATGAGGGAAAATATACCGATGATAATTTAAACACACTGCAACAGTATTACCACCGTTATCGTGACTTATCAGTAATTGGTGCTGCCCTACTGTATATCATTAATATTGTAGATGCCAGTGTAGATGCTCATATGTTTACCTTTGATGTTGATGATAATCTTTCATTCAATATCCGTCCGACATCAATATATACCGCTAGTGTAAATAGATATACAAGCGGGCTCTCATTGAGTATTAAATTCTAACTTTGCGCTTGAAGAAGTTAATAGAAAATAGTTATCGGTTAATTGTATTTAAATTGCAACACCCAATAACTATTAACAGATAACCAATAACTATATAACAACCATTAACTAAAAATATGAACATTGCATTAATCGGGTACGGTAAAATGGGGAAAGAGATCGAGCAGATCGCTTCATCACGCGGACATAAAATTGTATTAAAAGTGGATATCAATAATGCTTCTACTTTTACTATTGATGAATTAAAAAAAGCGGATGCGGCAATTGAGTTCAGTACTCCCGAAACTGCAGTGAGCAATATTTATAAATGTTTTGATGCAGGTGTCCCTGTAGTTGTTGGTACAACCGGCTGGTTAAATAAACTGGATGAAGTAAAACAAAAATGTTTGGACAAAAAACAAGGATTGTTCTACGCTTCTAATTACAGCATTGGTGTTAATTTATTTTTCAGGTTAAATGAGCAGTTGGCAAAAATGATGAATTCTTACCCTGATTACAATGTAACAATGGAAGAGATCCATCATGTTCACAAATTAGATTCTCCCAGCGGTACCGCTATATCATTAGCTAACCAGGTTCTGGAACGTATTGATTCAAAACAAAAATGGGTGAACAATGCAACTCAAAATAAAAATGAGTTAGGTATTATCTCCAAACGCATTGATGAAGTTCCGGGTACACATACTGTTACTTATGGTTCGGCTGTTGATGAAATATCTATAACACACATCGCGCACAGCAGAAAAGGATTTGCATTGGGAGCTGTTGTAGCAGCCGAATGGATGAAAGAAAAGAAAGGAATCTTTGGAATGAACGACTTAATGAACAACGAATAACTAATTTAACGAATTTCGAATTCGTTATTCGCGCAGATTCGATATTCGTGGACAACACTTATAACTCATAACTTATAACTCCGTTTATGGATACTTCTTATATATTGCTGATAATCTTTTCTCTAACTACAATGATAGGGCTTTGGAAATTATTTCCCTTGGCCGGAGAAGAAGGCTGGAAAGCATTCATTCCATTTTATCATTTTATTATCTGGCTAAAAATTATCAAAAAACCATGGTGGTGGATCTTCCTTATTATTACCCCGGGTGTGAATTTCCTGATGATTGCTATCATGTATGTACTTACCGCGAAAGCATATAATAAACGTTCATTTTCTGAAAAGGCCATCGCATTTTTATTCGGATATATTTATTTGCCATATATCGCTTTTCAAAAAGATACAAAATATGTTGGACCCGAAGATTTGAGCAAGCAGAAACCTTCTGTAGTACGTGAATGGACAGAAGCCATTGTGTTTGCAGTGGTCGCAGCAACGGTGATCCGAACATTCTTTTTTGAAGCATTCACCATTCCTACCTCTTCATTGGAAAAATCAATGATGGTAGGAGATTATTTATTTGTAAGTAAGATAAGTTTTGGAGCAAAGATCCCTAACACTCCCCTCTCCTTCCCTTTTGCACATCACACCTTACCACTTACTGAAAACACAAAGTCATATGTAGAATGGTTTAAACTGCCTTATTTCCGTTTACCGGGATTGGGGTCAGTAAAAAATAATGACATTGTTGTATTCAATTATCCTGATGGCGATACCGTAGCACTGGGAGCACAGGATCAAAGTTATTATCAACTGGTGAGGCAGTTTGGCTGGTCAACTGTAAATAATCCGAATGCTTTTAATCAATATTCCAGCCGGCCTTTTGGAGATGTTGTTGCACGTCCTGTTGACAAACGCGAAAATTATGTAAAGCGTTGTGTTGGAATTGCAGGAGATACCTTAAGTATCGTGGATCAAAAGCTATTCATAAACAGTAAGCCGGCATACGTTGCTCCTACAATGCAATACAAATATAAAGTACGAACCGATGGCACAAGATTAAGCCCTAAATTGATCGAAAAATTTGATATTACCGATGAAATGCCTGAAGGGCAGGATAGTATTGGGCAGGTATATATTGTAAATCTTCCTTTCAATAAATTGGATGCATTTAAAAGTTTACCTTTTGTGAAATCAATTGAACAACTTGTGGATTCAGCCGGAATGTACGATCCCAGTATTTTTCCACATTCAGAGCATTACAAATGGAACAAAGATAATTTCGGGCCATTGTATATACCCAGGAGAGGAGCTACTGTAAGCATTAACCCCATTAACATAGTTCAATATGATCGTATCATCGTAAATTATGAACTCAATACTTTAGAAATAAAAGGAGATAAAATTTTTATCAATGGTATTGAAACAAAAACTTATACATTTAAATACGATTATTATTTTATGATGGGTGATAATCGCCACAACTCTGCAGATTCACGCTTCTGGGGTTTTGTGCCCGAAGACCACGTTGTCGGTAAACCGGTATTTGTATGGATGAGTATCAAAGAGGATAATAGAAACATAGGTACACGTAATCCAAGCGGATTCATAAAAAAACTAAAAACATCTTTATTTGATGACCCGGCCCGCAGGGCACGTTTCTTTACTTTTGTGAGTGAAGATGGTTTATCACGTTCTTATTTAATTCATTTTATTGTGATCGTACTTTCCATCAGCGGTTTTGTATATTTGAAAAACAAACGCGCAGAAAAAAAGAAATAACGCCTCGCTTTTCTCGCAGGGGTTGGTATCTATGGCCAAAAAAAAATCAACTGTAAAAGAATGGACCAAAGCAATACTCTTTGCTTTAATTACTATTCTAATTGTAAGGGTCTTCTTTTTTGAAGCATTTACCATTCCTTCCGCTTCAATGGAAAGATCATTGCTAACGGGAGATTATATTTTAGTAAGTAAGTTGAGTTATGGCCCGCGGGTTCCTAATACTTTATTATCATTTCCTTTGATCCATCAGCATTTGCCATTTACTGAAAATACCAGGTCTTATCTCGACTGGATAACTATTCCTTATACACGTTTATTCGGTTCACCGGATATAAAACACAATGATGTGATCGTTTTTAATTACCCGATGGAAGATGAACATCCTGTTGACCAACGCTTGTATTATATTAAGCGTTGTGTCGCAATTGCCGGAGATATCTTAGAGGTTCGTAACGGACAGGTATATATTAACGGAAAACACAATGATCTTCCTGAAAAATTGCAATTCAGCTATAAAGTGTTGCTCGACACCGATACCATCAATGCTGATACTATAACACAACTGGGTATTTCAGAGGGCGGCAGAATGAAAAATAAGGGCGAATATTGGTTTACACTGAATTCTGAAAATGCAGAAAGAATAAAACAGATCCCTCATGTAACAAGTGCAGAAGTATTACTTGATAAAAAAGGGACCTATTGCGATTATCTTTTTCCTGAAGACGAACATTTTTTATGGAACGTGGATTTTTTCGGGCCCATTTATATTCCCAAAGCAGGTGATTCGGTAAGGATCACAGTCGATTCGCTACCACTCTATGAACGCATTATTACTGTATATGAAAACAATGAATTGTCTGTAAGCAATGATTCCATATTCATCAACAATGAATATAAAACACATTATACATTCAAAATGAATTACTTTTTCATGATGGGCGACAATCGCCATAATTCAGCTGATTCAAGGTTCTGGGGTTTCTTACCGGAAGATCATATTGTAGGCAAAACCATTTCCATTCTAATGTCTATCGATAAATCGGATGGGGGGGGATTTATTCGGGGAAACAGATGGTTTAAATCGGTTGATTAGTCATTGGTCATTAGGAGATTGGTTAAATGTGTATTGAATAAAAAATAATCTAAAACTGGAATTAAGTGCTTCCTAATCTCCCAATGACCATTCTCCCAACTTCTTACCTCGCTCCTATTCAATATTATTCCAAATTAAAAAAACATCCGAATTGCATCATTGAACATTTTGAACATTTCCCAAAACAAACCTATCGCAGCCGTTGTGATATTTATTCACCCAATGGCTTGCTCACATTAAGTGTTCCGCTTGTAAAACGTAACCAGCGCCAGGTAATAAAAGATCTAAAAATATCCTATGAATACGATTGGCAGAAATTGCATTGGCGTTCTTTGGAATCAAGTTACAGGCGCTCGCCATTTTTTGAATATTATGAAGACGATTTCCATCCATTCTATCATGATAAAAAATTTGATTTTTTAATTGATCTGAATGAAGCGTTGCAGCAAGAAATTTTTAAACTTCTGAAATTAAAAATCAATTATTCATTTACTACTGAATATAAAAAAGAATATACCGGAGTCAATGATCTCCGGGAGATCATTTCTCCTAAAGTTCCTCTTAGCACAGATAAAGAATTCTCACCTACTCCTTACTGGCAGGTTTTTGAACCCCGGCATGGTTTTATTCCTAATTTAAGTATTGTGGACCTGTTATTTAATCAGGGTTCTAAAGCTTTAGAGTATATTTGATAATCATTTAGCTTTTGCTATCCCACACTCTTCGACGGGCTCAGAGTGACACCGCGCGTAAGTCTGTCTGAGCCTGTCGAAGACATGGGGATGGGATTAGTATAGTGGTTCAAGGGTTTAACAACAAACCCTATTTCTTATTATATTTGAACTTATAACTTATCACTCATAACTTATAACTTAATTTATGGACATAGAATTCAACAAAAACGAAGATAAAATGCGAATGCTTATTTCTGCAATGGAAAAAAAGTTGGAGAAAATATATTTGGGTGGTGGAAAAAGTAGGATAGATAAGCTGCATGAGCAGGGAAAAATGTCCGCCCGTGAACGTATCGATCATCTAATTGATAAAGATTCTAAAACTATCGAAATTGGTGCATTTGTGGGTGAAGACATGTATAAGGAACATGGAGGTTGCCCGGCGGGTGGTGTTGTTACAGTAATTGGTTATGTAAGTGGCAGGCAATGTATCATCGTTGCAAATGATGCTACCGTTAAAGCGGGCGCATGGTTCCCAATAACAGGAAAAAAAAATTTGCGTGCACAGGAAATTGCGATGGAAAACCGTTTACCCATTATTTATCTGGTGGATAGTGCCGGAGTTTATCTTCCCTTGCAGGATGAAATTTTTCCTGACAAAGAGCATTTCGGGCGCATCTTCCGCAACAATGCGATCATGTCGGGTATGGGAATATTACAGATATCTGCGGTGATGGGCAGTTGTGTTGCCGGTGGGGCTTATCTTCCTATTATGAGTGATGAAGCAATGATCGTAGATAAGACAGGAAGTATCTTTTTAGCAGGGTCTTATTTGGTTAAAGCTGCTATTGGTGAAACCATTGATAATGAAACATTAGGCGGAGCAACTACACATTGTGAAATATCAGGTGTTACGGATTATAAATGCAAAGATGATAAAGATTGTCTTGACCGTATTCGTAATATTATGAGTAAGATCGGAGATTTTGATAAAGCAGGATTTAATCGTGCTGAAACAAAAGCTCCAAAAAAAGATGAGAAAGAATTATTGGGACTTATTCCCGATGCACGTGATAAACAATATGATATGCATGAGGTGATCGCGCGATTGGTGGATGATTCTGATTTCGAAGAATACAAAGAAGGTTACGGACAAAGTATCCTTTGCGGATTAGCGCGTGTTGATGGCTGGAGTGTTGGCATTATTGCCAATCAACGTAAAGTGGTGAAAAGCAAAAAAGGTGAAATGCAGTTTGGCGGAGTAATTTACAGCGACAGTGCCGATAAAGCAGCACGTTTTATCATGAACTGTAATCAGAAAAAAATTCCATTGGTATTTTTACAGGATGTTACCGGATTTATGGTTGGTTCGCGTTCGGAACATGGGGGAATTATTAAAGATGGAGCGAAACTGGTGAATGCTATGTCTAATTCTGTTGTTCCGAAATTTACTGTGATCATTGGTAACTCCTACGGTGCAGGAAATTATGCCATGTGCGGTAAAGCATACGACCCTCGATTGATTGTCGGTTGGCCAACAGCACAAATTGCAGTAATGGGTGGTGCACAGGCAGCAAAAGTATTGGTACAAATTGAAGTAGCTTCTTTAAAAGCAAAGGGTGAAGAAATAACACCTGAAAAAGAAGCTGAATTATACAATAAAATAAAAGACAGATACGACAGTCAAACCAGCCCTTATTATGCAGCAGCACGTTTATGGGTTGATGCCATTATTAATCCTTTAGATACCCGAAAATGGATCTCCATGGGAATTGAAGCGGCCAACCATGCTCCCATTACTAAAGCGTATAATGTGGGGGTGATACAAACCTAAAAGAAATTATAAATGTTAAATGAAAAATTCATAATTTATAATTCATCATTTATAATTATAGAATCGTTACTTTTTATTAATTTTGAAGAGTCTAAAATATAAACCATGAACTCAAAGCTATTTACACCTCGTTTCATATTCATCACAATAGCAATATTAGTTGCTGCTATCAGCCGTTTATTCCCACACATCCCTAACTTTACTCCTATTGCTGCAATGGCATTGTTTGGAAGTGTTTATATGACGGATAAACGTTTAGCATTTGTTGTTCCCTTAATAGCTATGCTGATCAGTGATATCGGACTGGAAATAATTTCTGGCTGGGGATTTCATAATACATTGATCTATGTGTATGTAAGCTTTGCGTTAACATCTATTATTGGTTTAATGGTTAGAAACAAAGTTTCATTTATGTCCATCACAACCGCTTCAATAATTTCTTCTGTATTGTTCTTTATCATTACCAATTTTGGTGTATGGGCAGCGGGAGGATTTCAATTGGGCTTTGCCGGCTTAACAGCAACCTATACTTTAGGCATTCCTTATTTTGCAGCAACATTATTGGGTGATCTTTTCTTCAATGGTGTTTTATTCGGAGCATTTTATCTTGCTCAACGCAGATACCCGGTATTGGTGAAAGCTTAATCAAAATATTTTATAAAAAAGAAATCCCTTTTGTCGAAAGGCAAGGGGATTTTTTATTGTAAATTAGGAAAAGGAGTAGATAAGACTAAAGATATTGCTTGTAAAATAGCTCCAATAATTATTAATGCTATCCATATATTAAAAGAATTCCATTCATCTTTTTCTGTTTTATTGGTATGTTTTATTGAATCTTCAATTTGTTTTCTAAGATTTACATAGGCATCACGTCCACTATAATCTTTAGTTTTTGTTTCCTCTATCGCTTTTAATCCACTTAAGTCAATTCTTAATTTTTTGAGCATCATTATTGTTCCTGTTATGCTGGCAATAATTCCAAGTATTCCAGATAATAGGCTTAATATTTGATATATTCCCATTGTTATATTTTTATACTTTTTTACATCATCCCCTTCTCCTTCTCCATATTCAGCTCATAACCCACATCAATTTTTAATCCGCCACCCATTGCAGCTTCAACGGCTAATTCATCACAACGGTTGTTTTCTTTATTGGTATGATGTCCTTTTACCCAAACAAATTTCACTTTGTGTCTGCGGAATACTTTTAAAAAACGCATCCAGAGATCATCATTTTTTTTGCCGTTAAAATTCTTTTTCTCCCAACCAAATACCCATTTTTTTTCAACGGAATCCACCACATATTTTGAATCGGAATAAATTGTTACTTCAGAACCAGACTTTTTTAATGCTTCCAAACCGACAATAACACTCATTAATTCCATTCGATTATTGGTGGTTAAACGAAATCCTTCTGAAAGTTCTTTACGTAATGAGCCATAGATCATCACTACTCCGTAGCCGCCCGGGCCGGGATTTCCTCTTGATGCGCCGTCTGTGTAAATTGTTATCATAAATCCATTAATTACAAATCTGTGTTTGTTTACATCCCCCTTCCAACACACTTATCCTACACTCTCCCCCTTCTCTTTCGCACAAACAAAACACACAAGGGGGACATGCCTACTGCAAAATTGCTCAATTGGATCAATTATGTTCCTTCCTAATTACCCAATCAACTAATGACCAATGAACTAAACCCCCGCATGCGTCCTGAATAACTTCACCGCAATCGCCAGCAAAATAACACCAAACACTTTTCTTAAAATATTGATTCCGCTTACACCCAGCCATTTTTCAAGCCGGTAGGTATTCTTCAAAACAGCATATACCACTACAAGGTTCACCAAAATAGCTATAATGATATTTTCCATGCGGTATTCAGCGCGAAGAGATAATAAAGTTGTTAAAGTTCCCGTACCTGCGATCAATGGAAAAGCAATAGGAACAATGGATGCTGTAGCAGCGGTATCTTCCTTATAAAATTTTATTCCAAGGATCATTTCCAAGGCAATGAAAAAGATGATGAATGAACCTGCAATAGCAAAAGAGCTAACATCAATTCCTATGATCTCAAGGATGGATTGTCCAATGAACATGAATACAATCATAATTGCGCCCGAAACGAGTGTCGCTTTCTCTGACTGAATGGCTCCCAATTTTCTTTGCAGATCAAGCAATACAGGCAAAGAACCTACTACATCGATCACTGCAAAGAGGATCATGGTAAGTGTAGCTATTTCTTTAAAATCAAAATGTAAACCCATGGAGCAAATATAGGAATTAGGAATTTCATGTATCATTATTAAAAAGCGTAATTTTGGAGAGAGTATCAGCTATTATGTTTAATCGGAGCTGTCCTCCCGAATCTGCCAAAGGCAGTGAGGGAACTTACTGAATGGAGGAATATGTGGAATTATAATTATTGTATTTACATAGTTACCAATCCGGATAAAACCGTTCTTTACATTGGTGTAACAAATGATTTAAAAAGAAGATTATACGAGCATTATGAAAATAGAGGAAAAGTAACAACATTTGCCGGTAAATATTACTGCTATCAGTTAGTATATTATGAACACTTTACCAATATTAATGAGGCTATCAAAAGAGAAAAGGAATTAAAAGGCTGGTCGAGAAAAAAGAAGAATACGTTAATTCAAACTACGAATCCTAACACGGATTTTATAAAATTAGATTAATTGACCTAATATAGCAAGATCCCTCGCCAAAAATGGCTCGGGATGACAGAGTAAAAAAAACTTAAGAAATAGCATTATGGAAAAATTTGATGTTACTGTTATAGGTTCCGGTCCGGGTGGTTATGTGGCTGCCATCCGTTGTGCGCAACTGGGAATGAAAACCGCTATTATTGAACGTTATAGTGCATTGGGCGGCACTTGCTTAAATGTGGGATGTATTCCTTCAAAAGCTTTATTGGATTCATCCGAGCATTATCACAATGCAACACATAACTTTAAAGAACATGGTATTGATGTGAAGGATGTAAAAGTGAACCTGGCACAAATGATCAAACGAAAAGGAGATGTAGTAAAGCAAACCTGTGATGGTATTAATTTCCTGATGAAAAAAAATAAGATCACTGTTTTTAACGGTCATGGTTCCTTTGTAAATAAGAATACAATAGAGGTCGTTGCAACTGATGGTAAAAAAACTCAAATTGAATCCGCAAAGACCATTATCGCTACTGGATCTAAACCATCTTCATTACCCGGAATAGAGATCGACAAAAAACGCATCATCACTTCTACAGAAGCGTTGAATTTAACCGAAGTCCCTAAACACATGGTGATCATTGGCGGTGGAGTTATCGGGCTTGAGTTGGGATCAGTATATGCTCGTTTGGGTGCAAAAATTTCAGTAATTGAATTCACCGATTCATTGATCGGAACAATGGATAAGGCTTTAGGAAAAGAATTACAAAAGGTATTAAAGAAGGAAGGATTTGAATTTTATTTCAATCATAAAGTAACAAAAGTTAGTTCCGCAAAAAATGAAATAACCGTAACTGCCGATAATACAAAAGGCGAAAAGGTTGAATTCAAAGGGGATTATTGTCTTGTTTCAGTTGGACGAAAACCATATACCGATAAATTAGGTTTGGATAAAGCAGGAGTTAAAACAGATAATCGTGGAAGAATTGAAACAGATGACCATTTACAAACCAATGTTGCGGGTATTTATGCTATCGGAGATGTGATAAAAGGTGCTATGCTTGCACACAAAGCAGAAGAAGAAGGTGTGTTTGTTGCGGAAACAATAGCCGGACAAAAACCGCATATCAATTATAATTTAATTCCGGGTGTGGTATATACCTGGCCCGAAGTTGCAGCTGTTGGTTTTACAGAGGAACAATTAAAAGAACAAGGCAAAAAATACAGAACAGGCTCCTTCCCATTCAAAGCCAGCGGGAGGGCCCGTGCCTCCATGGATCTGGATGGCTTTGTAAAAGTACTGGCTGACGAAACAACCGATGAAATTTTAGGAGTTCACATTATTGGCCCTCGTGCTGCAGACATGATAGCTGAAGCTGTGGTTGCAATGGAATATCGCGCCAGCGCTGAAGATATTTCCCGCATGAGCCATGCGCATCCTACATTTACAGAAGCTATTAAAGAAGCTTGTCTGGATGCTACAGGGAAAAGGGCATTGCATATTTAACCTCACCCCATCCCTCTCTTGGAGGAGAGAGGGCAAATCCTTCTCCTTCAGGAGAAGGATTTAGGATGAGGTCAAAAATCTAAACGCCTCTCCCATACTCTCCACAATATCCGAAGCGATCATACTTTCTTCCGTTTTTTCATATGCCGCAAAGTCACCGGCCAATCCGTGAAGATAAACACCCAAAATGCAAGCGTGTTGGGAAGTATAACCTTGTGCTAACAGTGAAGTGATAATTCCAGTTAATACATCTCCGCTTCCTGCTGTTGCCATTCCGGGATTACCTGTAGAATTAAAAAACACACTTCCATCCGGACAGGAAATAGAAGTATGAGCACCTTTTACTATAACATAGGCTTTATATTTTAGAGCAAAATCGCGTTGTAATTGTAAACGCTCCGAAGTATTGGCTGATTTTCCAGCTAATCTTTCAAATTCTTTTGGGTGTGGAGTAAATATACAATTAGCAGAAATAAAGGAAAGCCATGTTTTATTTTCTGAAATGATGTTTATTGCATCAGCATCAAAAACCAATGGGACTGAACTATTCTGGATCAAGAGCTTTACAACATTTTGTGTTTGTTTTTCTGTTCCTATTCCCGGGCCAATTCCAATAACATTGTATTTTTCTACTTTAATATTTTCTGAAATGTAATTTGATTCGGAATCTGCTTCTACCATTACTTCAGGAACAGCGGTCTGTAAAATATTATAACCACATTTTGGAATATGTGCCGTCAGCAGCCCTACCCCGCTTCGCATACAGGCTTTTGAAGCAAGTATTGCCGCTCCCATTTTACCATAACTTCCACTCACTAAAAGAGCATGTCCAAAATTTCCTTTATGAGCGATCTTATTTCTTGTTTTTAAAAGTGGGCCTGCATCATTCCTGGTAATAAAATGATGCTGAGTGGAAGCATGTGTTATGTATTCTGAATGTAATCCAATATCCAATACACTAAATTCACCAACGTGTTTAGCGTTTTCTGTAAACATGAATGACAATTTCGGGAATTGGAAGCTGAGTGTATAATTTGCCCTTACAATTATATCTGTTGGATCATTCAGTACATCAGCATATAATCCCGAAGGCATGTCTATAGAAATTACCGGAGCTGCAAGTTTATTTATAAAGCTGATACAGTCGGCAAGCAAGCCCATTACAGGTTTATTCAAACCAGACCCTAAAAGCGCATCAATTATAACCGAATTTGAGTCAATGTGTAAAGCATCATGAAATGATTGTATTGAATTTATTTCCACAGGATCATTTATTGCCCTGAAGCTCTCATAATTTGAAATAAAATCAGAAGAATGATTTTCAGAATGATGAACAATGACTACTTGTACTTTGTATTGCTCCTCCGATAACAAGCGCGCAATGGCTAATCCATCACCACCATTATTACCTTGTCCGCAGACGATTTTAAAATTTGTAGAGATATCAAACTGTTCAATGATCCAGTCAACACATGCTTTTGCAGCCCGCTCCATTAGGTCAATAGAAGTGATCGGTTCTTTTTCTATGGTGTACTTATCGGCTTCACGAATTTGTATTATGGAAAGGACCTTCATTTTAATATTGTTCGGAATCTATATTTTTTGTCATGTTGATTCGCCCTGAGGCGGAGAAGAATCTTGCTTCTTTGGAGAAGATGCTTCACTACGCTCAGCATGACAATTATAAAATTTTATTTTGATAATTGATCATGTATAGCAACCACCTGTGGGATAATCAATTGTTTTTCATCATTATGAATTATATACGAGGACCGTTTGATCTTTTCTTCATCGCTCATTTGATGTCGCATACGTTGCGTGACTTGATCAAGAGTAATACTATCACGTTGCATAACACGTTTTATGCGTAACTCTTCCGGAGCAATCACTGTAATAGCTTTATTTATTTGTTTATAAGCATCGCTTTCAAATAAAACAGCCGCTTCTTTTACAATATATTTATGTGAGGAATAATGTTTCAGCCAGTTTGAAAAGTGCAAAGCAACAGCAGGATGTATAATTGAATTTAGCTGTTCCAATTTCTTTTGATCTTTAAATACGATGGAGGATATTTTTTTACGATCCATGTAACCACTTTCATTCAGCACCTCATTTCCGAAAACAGCCAGTATATTTTTTTTAATGACCGGATCATTATCCAATAGCTTTTTAGCTTCTTCATCCGCATAGTATACAGGTATTCTAAGCAGCTCAAATACTTTGCAAACAGTACTTTTACCGCTCCCTATTCCTCCTGTAATGCCAATTTTGATCATTTTCTAATGATGTATTCTACTTTTTCGGGATTCAATTTTACTGAACGGATTTCAGCCGGAGATTTCACTAAATGCACTTTTAATTTATTATTTCCGGATTCAATTTTTTCATAATCAACTACAGCACGAAATTGTAATGCATTGATCTTTCCGTAATCATTGAATGCAACATTATACTTAATTACCACTTTATCAGGAAAAGTTTTTAAACCGTAACCGTCAGGTAAATTCTCCACTTCAACAGGCAATTCAATGCTTGCTTCCGTAAATTTTGTAACATTAATGGTTGCCTGAACGGTTGATTGTGAAAGCTCCACTTGTTTGATATCCGGACTAATTAAAATATTCAATTTTAATGTAAGAGGTTTAGATACATTTTTAAAATTCACCGGAACGGTTTCTACATGATCGATCTTATCCACCACATCAGCGGCTCCGGAAATATCAATAAATGCAGGTGTTAGTTGAATGCTATCGGTTTGTTGATATTGATGATCAAAATAAAGAGTAATATTCGCTTTTACCGGAACTCGTTTAGTAACTTTTTTATTAAAATTTAAAAATATGGTATCCGGGCTAATCTCTAAAACTCTGATGTGATTACTAAACTGTGCTGTAATTTTATCTAGTTCATCTCCTGTGTATAAATAAAAATTGTTTTTTGATCGTAATGGTTTAGAGCCATGTATATCGATCAATATCGTTTCTCGACGGCGTTTTAATTTATACATCATTAAATTAAATCCGCTGGATCTTATTTCAATATTTATTATTTCAGGCAGATGATTCGCAATTACTTTATCTTCAGGTAAATTCACATAACTTACAGGAAAGTTCACAGCCATAGTGTATTCTTTTGAAAGTGCCATCAGGAACCAAAAAAATACAGATACCAAAATACAGATCAAAAAAGTGATCACCCGTTTGTTCAGGCGCCCCCCCTTTTTTGCAGACGCACTTTTAATGTTTTTAAAAAATGACACGTTCAAAATTCTTGTATTTATATAATTGATAACAAAGTTAGTAAACAAAAATAGCGTTGAGAAAATTATTTACCCAACGCTACTAATTAACAGTTTTAAAGCCTATTTCTGTTCTGCCCCGATCAGATTGGACGAATCCATTGATACTGCGCTTTTTTCGATCTTTAATTTATTCCCGCCTTCAACTTCAATAATAAAAGTAGTATCGCTAACTTCTGCTATTTTGGCGTGAATACCGCCAATGGTAACTATTTTATCGCCTTTTTTAATATTCTCACGAAATTTCTTTTGTTCTTTTGCTTTTTTAAGCTGAGGGCGAATCATAAAAAAATAAAATACTACGATAATTAAGATCAAAGGAATAAATTGTCCGATTCCTCCCGCCTGGCCCCCGGCCATTAATAGTGTGTTTGTCATATTAGTTGATTGTTATTGGTTAATGGTTATCCGTTCTTTATTTTTTACTTTCGAAATTACACCTTCGACTTCCGAATTAATTTTTTATTCTTCTTCGGGCACTATCACTGTTGAGCTAATGGTCAGTGTTTTAGTACTTGGGTTGCAATTGGTGGTTAAAGTTACTGTTTTTTCCACCAGTCCTGATTTGCCTGAACTATCAAATACCACATCAATTTTTGCTTCCTGTCCGGGTTTAATAGGCTCTTTCGGGTAAGTCGGAACAGTACAGCCACAACTCCCTTGTGCGGATGATATTATTAGATCTGTTCCTCCTGTGTTTTTGAAAATGAATGAAAAGGATACTTTTTCGCCCTGAATTATTTTTCCGAAATCATGCTTCTCTTCATTGAATGTCATAGCAGGTGCTGAACCTGGCTCTGCAGGTGTACCGGATGCCGTAGCCGGCACATTGATCACATCGGTTGAAATATTTGTTTCTTCTGTTTTCTTTGGTTCCTGGTTACAGGCAACGGTGAATGTCAATAACATTACCATGAATACATTAATCGAACGCGTTTTCATTTTTTTTATTTATAATTCAACATTTATAATTCATAATCATTTTATTCCATCAATCCCCTACCTACCTTATTCAACCTGTTCTCTGTTTTAAAATCAGCTACTAATTTATCCAAAATTCCATTGATAAAGACCTTGCTTTTGGGTGTACTGTAGGTTTTTGATATCTCAATGTATTCATTCAATGTTACTTTAACAGGTATGTTGGAAAAATGAAGCATTTCAGTAATGGCCATTTTCATCAATAAGACATCCATCATCGCTATACGTTCTATTTCCCAGTTTTTTGTTTTATCACTTATCAATTTCGCCACTTCTTCATTACGCAAAATAGTTTGATGAAACAACTCTTTTACAAACTGTTCATCTTCTTCTTTATCCTTATACAAAGATATTAAAGCCAAATCCGGATTTGTATTATCATTGAATGATTCAATTGTTTTCACGATCATTGGGTTTACCAGGTAAATATCATCGCCCCAGTGCAAATTTTTCTCTTCGTATAAATGATTGAGTAATTCAAAATCGGCAATGTATTCTTTAAAAATCTCTACCATAAAATTACGGTCAGCCTGATACGAATTATCCTTCTCATTCATGTACTTGATAAATTCTTCAGAGACTTTAATATTATTTACTATTTTTTTTGTCAGCTCAAATTCATTATTCCAATTGATCTTTCGATTATTCATCTCACGTTTTAAATGAATATTTTCAGTAAGCTGGATAAGGAATTTATTTTCTATGAATTTTAAATTCGGATTTAATTCTTGCTGTGTAGGGCGGTGTTTTGTTTTTGCTTCTTCGATCAGTTTAGTAGCTACATGGTGTAGCTCAACCAACAAAGCTAATTGGTTGATATAAAGATCATATATCTTATCGATCCCATTGAACAAATCGCGCTCGGATTTTGCCAGATCTTTGGTATCAGATTGAAAAAACCCATACAATGCCTGCATCGCCTTAATTCTCAAATATCGTCTGTTCAACATATATCTACCAATTACTAATCTATACGAATATACAATCTGTGTGTATTAAAAATCAATTACCACTTAGCAGAATCTATTCCTCTCTTGAGAGTAGTTAGGGATGTGTTCTCAATTAGCCCTAAAAATAATTCCATTTTATCTATACTGGCCACTCTTATTTATCAGTATTTTAATACGCTAAAAATAGCACCTACATTTAATGACCGCAAAATTATGTTTATTTTCGAGGCGGACAAATGAATTCGGAGATAGATTAGTTATGAAATCGCTTAAACATATAAATAAATATTTTTACAGATATCGTTTACGGTTATTGCTGGGTATTGTATTTGTTGCCATATCCAATTTCTTTGCGGTATATTCCCTGCCCTATCTTCGTTATGCTATCGATTATATAAAAGATGTGTATGATGTAACTCATACTATTTCCCCTTCATTGCAGCTGTTTTATTATGGAGCGGCCCTTATCGGAATGGCTTTATTGAGTGGAGTTTTCCTCTTTTTAATGAGACAAACCATTATTGTTATGTCGCGGTTAATTGAATATGACATTAAAAATGAGATCTATGGCCATTATCAAAAACTGGATATTTCTTTTTACAAACGTAACAATACCGGCGATCTGATGAACCGTATCAGCGAAGATGTAAGCCGCGTTAGAATGTACATTGGTCCTGCTATCATGTACATATTAAATACCATTTTTCTTTTCATTCTTACGATCGTACAAATGATCAATGTGAATGAACAGCTAACCATGTATGTATTGCTACCATTACCCATATTAGCAATTTCTATCTATTATGTAAGCAGCACTATTAATAAAAAAAGCACAAAAGTACAGCAACAACTATCCATTATTACTACCCGAACACAGGAGGCGTTTTCAGGAATACGTATTTTAAAAGCTTATGGACGAGAGGCTTACTCGGTATCTGAATTTGACAAACAAAGTGCTGAATATAAAAAGCGTACACTGGGGTTGGTAAGAACAGAATCCCTGTTTCAGCCGTTTATGATCTTATTGATCGGTTTAAGTACCATTTTTACCATTTATATCGGAGGGTTGCTTGCTATTGATGGAAAGATCAGCTATGGTAATATTGCTGAGTTTGTGGTTTATGTGAACCGCCTCACATGGCCGATAGCATCATTAGGTTGGGTTACATCACTTATTCAACGAGCCGCTGCCTCACAAACCCGGATCAACGAATTTTTACATACGCAGCCTCAAATAGCCAGTAATTCCAGCACTCCGGATGTGATAAACGGTGATATTGAGTTTAAAAATGTAAGTTTTACTTACCCTGATTCCGGAATCCAGGCTTTAAAAAATGTATCATTCAGTATCAAACAAGGCACATCAATGGCTATAATTGGCCGTACCGGAGCTGGAAAATCAACCATTGCTAACCTTATCTGCAGGCTATATGATATAGATACAGGTGAGATTCTCATCGACAATAAGAATATAAAAGACCACAATCTTGCATTCCTCAGAAACCAGACAGGTTATGCTCCACAGGAAGTTTTTCTATTTTCAGATACGATTGCTCACAACATTGCTTTTAGCACTGATAAAAACCAGCAAACTACCGAAGCCATTGAATTGGCAGCCAAAAATGCAGCGATTTATAACAATATCATAACTTTTCCTGAAAAGTTTGAAACCCTTGTTGGCGAGCGGGGTATCACCCTTTCGGGCGGACAAAAACAGCGTATCTCGATAGCACGCGCTATCATCAAACAACCCCAATTATTGATCTTTGACGACTGCCTTTCTGCTGTAGATACTGAAACCGAGGAGGAGATCCTGAACAACCTGAAACAGATCATGAAAGATAAGACCACCATTATCATTAGCCACCGTGTTTCTTCTGTCAAAAACGTTGATAACATCATTGTTCTTGATCATGGATGTATTATTGAGCAGGGTAAACACAAAGATCTGCTTGAAAAACAAGGCGCTTATAATGAACTTTATAAAATGCAGCTCCTGGAAGAAGAAATCATAAACGAGCAAATATGACTTCTCTTACCTTGTAACACTAACTTTTTGTAGTATAAAAAGTTATCAACAAGCCTTGTTTTTGAATTTTTTTATGTAAACATTTGTCAAGTACTGTAATTAAAACGATAAACAATATTATAACACCGATGGAAGAAGGATTTGAAAAAAATGGAATTGACAGAGAAGAGATTTTCTCGAAGGCCGTAAGAGCAGGAAAAAGAACTTATTTCTTTGATGTAAAAAGCACCAAAGCAAATGATTACTATCTAACAATCACTGAAAGCAAAAAACGCTTTGGCGATGATGGAAAATTTTTCTACGAAAAACATAAATTGTTTTTATACAAAGAAGACTTTGAAAAATTTGCGGAAGGACTAACAGAGTCTGTGGCTTATATTAAAGCTAATTCTCCTGTGGTTGAACAAACTCCCGACAATACGAATACTCATACACCCAAAAGTGACAATAATTTTTCAAATGTAAATTTTGAAGACCTTGATACATAAAAATTAGTATTTTTTATTTTAAAAGTCTCGCAGAAAAGCGGGACTTTTTATTTTTAATTTGAGTAACATTTTTTAAAGATCAACGTATGAAGGACTGTCTTTATATTTTTCTTACTTAGATATATTTATGCAGAAGTTAAAGTTTGTACTCTTTTTCGGTTTTTTATTTCTGCTATCCCCCTTTATATCTTTCGCACAAAACCCCACCACCAATGACACTGTAAATAAAAAAGACACTCTCAATTATTATGACATGTCATTGGAGCAATTGCAAAACCTAAAAGCAGTTGGCGTTTCCTCTGAGCTTGAAAAATTGATCAATTCATTAATTGGTGTCGCTTCTAAAAAGCCTTTGTCTACCAGAGAATCTCCAAGTATAGTAAGTTTAATCACACGGGAGGAAATACAAAATTCCGGCGCACGCGATCTTATCGATGTTTTAAGATTAGTACCTGGCATTGATTTTGGCGTGGATGTAGAAGGCGTGGTTGGCATGGGAATGAGAGGTAACTGGGCACACGAAGGTAAAGTATTAGTATTGCTTGACGGGCAGGAGATGAACGAAATACTTTTTGGTACAACACAGTTTGGAAATCACTTTTCCATTGACCAGATCAAAAAAATTGAGATCATTAGAGGTCCGGGCTCAGCAATATACGGAGGCTATGCAGAATATGGGGTAGTAAATATCATTACACAGGATGGAGAAGATATTAATGGCGTTACACTTTCAGGAGCATATGGACAAATGGAAGGTACGTATGGAAGAAGAAATGTGAACCTTTCAGCAGGAAAAAAAATCGGGGAACTGAACACAAGCATTTCCGCATTTATGAGCCAGGGACATAGAAGCGATCAGGTTTTCACTGACCTATACGGTGGCACCTATGATATGGCAGAACATTCTAAGCTGGATGTGGCTAACCTGAATATCGGATTAGCATACAAAGGATTAAATTTTCGTTTTATTTCAGATCAATACCATATTACAAGTGCCGATGGGTATGATCAGGTGCGAACTCCATACAAAGGAGAATTCAATTCCACTTTCTCTGAATTAAAATATAACTGGAAGATCAATGACAAACTAAGCATTACTCCAAAGATCAACTACAAGCATCAAACTCCCTGGAAAACAGATGGTGATTCCCTTTCCGATCCATATTATAAAATCGTTGATCGTTATACAGGAAACATTACTGTTTCTTATAATTTAAATAGAAAATTGAATTTCATTTTAGGTGGTGAATTTTACAACGATCGTTCGGAAGACATGGTGGACAGCAGCTATTATTCCGACAATTCTAAAAAGGTTAGTTATTTAAATTCGGCAATATTTGCCCAGGCCCTTCTTAAATTTCGTTTGATAAATGTTATTGCCGGCGCCAGGTTTGATAACCACAGTGAATATGGAAGCGCTTTTGTACCCCGGTTTGGTCTGACTAAAAAAATTAAAAAGTTCCATTTTAAATTATTATACAGCAATTCCTTTAGGGCGCCTTCTATAGAAAATATCAATCTGGCCGATTCAACCGGTATGAAACCCGAAAAAACTACTGTTTTTGAATTAGAATTAGGTTACCAATTAAGTAGAAGATCCATTCTAACTGTAAATCTTTTTGATATTACAACTACCAGTGCTATTGTTTATTATTCAAACTCTCTAACCAACGAAGATGCTTATCATAATGCAGGAGAGAATGGCAGCAGAGGTATTGAAGTGGAATACAAAATAAAAGACAAATGGGGTTACATAGGGTTCAATTACTCTTTTTATACAATAGCAGGAAAAACTGTGATATCAGATTATGCGGTACCTCAAAACAGTTCTGTATTACTTGCATTCCCCGCACATAAATTAAATTTAAACAGCAGCTTTAATATCACAAAAAACATATCCATCAGTCCATCCATTTCATTCAGAGGAGACAGATATGCAATTACTTCTGTGGATACAATGGATGTTGGGATCGTAGAAAAAATAAAACCGGCTCTGTTTGCAAACTTATTTATCAGGTATAATAATATTATTAAAGGACTCGACCTAGGCATTGGGGTATATGATATTTTTGATCAGCGAGTGCAATACGTTCAGCCTTATAATTCGAATCATGCTCCCCTACCCGGACCATCAAGAGAGCTTATTTTGAAACTATCCTATACATTAAACTTTAAAGGAAAGGAACGGACGCAATGAGGACAATGTATATACGTTTCATCATTTGTATTTCTGCTATCTGGATAATTAATTATACCAACCAGTGCCACGCACAGGAAGTGAATTATAAGTCCTATTCCATTTATGTTTATAATTTTATAAAGTACATAGAGTGGCCGCAGTCAACTAAAACAGGTGGGAATTTTTCGATAGGAATAATTGGCGACTCACCTGTTTATAAAGAGTTGCTTCAATTGGCCGCTACAAAAAAAGCGAACGGACAAACTATTGTCGTTAAAAAGTTTGCAACTATTGAAGAAGCTGATTATTGTGAAATATTATATATATCATCTTCAAAAAGTAGTTCATTAAAAAAAGCACTTGAAAAAACATCAAAAGTACCAACTCTTGTAGTGGCGGAACGTGAAGGCCTTGCTAAAAAAGGTGCCGGAATAAATTTTGTAACGCTGGAGGACGATGTTCTTAAATTTGAAGTGAATAAAAAAGTAATAGAGGACCACAGCTTAAAAATCCCTAAAATACTTCTAACTTTAGGTCTTTCAGTAGGTAAAGAAGGATAACTAGCAATTACATTCTATGAGCTATAGCGATTGGGGAGGCTTTGCAGGTGTTACCATTTTACTGACCGCTTTTATCTTAAATCTTATCAACTGATTTCTAAAAATTAAATTTTTCAATATGAGCATTTGGTACAAACCCTACAAACTGGAAGACATTCAATGGATGTTGAAAGATAATATGTGTGAAGCAATTGGAATTGAAATTACGGAGATCACTCCTGATTCTATCAAAGGAAAAATGCCTGTTGATCACAGAACCGTTCAGCCAATGAAAATACTGCACGGAGGAGCATCCGTTGCTTTGGCAGAATCTTTAGGAAGTGTTGCCTCAAATTTGATTGTGGACACCAGTAAATATACTTGTGTTGGTCTCGATATAAACGCGAATCATTTGCGGCCTGCGAGCAGTGGATTTGTTTTTGGTGAAGCAACACCCATACATATAGGCAAAAAAACTCATGTATGGAGCATTGAAATAAAAAACGAACAGGGAAAATTAGTTTGTGTTAGCAGGCTCACTATGGCCGTTATCGACATTTAATTTAATTCATAACTATTTTCTTGGCCCCTTGTGCTGTTTTGGTTGATTTCCTTTAGCTCTCTGCCCTCTTGGCGCTTGTTGTTTTTGCATTTGCCTTCCATGATGAGGTTTGGCCACTACACGCCTTTGATGCACTGTTTTAGAAACCACACGATGATTGTGATAAACACCATGTGCACGAACTACACGATGAACATGTACCCGGTGATGATATGCCCGATAAGGATGTACTCTACCACGGTAAACATGATAGTGAAAAGGTTTCCATGGTTTCCACCAACCCGGATAATGTCTCCATCTCCATGGTGATGTCCAAACTACATATTTAGGCCCATAAACGTGCCTTACTGTTGGCCATGCCCATACATTTACAACCACAGGAGGGTTACTTGATGTAGAAATTACAGGTTGTGGTGGTTGTGAAGTTCCCACTTCAACTTGTTCAGGAGCAGGTTCCACTATATAATTTTTTCCGTATAGATCTTCATCTCCTATCACCTGAACATGAGCCGTTTCATTGTCTTTTTTTTCTATTTCAATTACAGCTACATCCTGTGATTCTGTTTCATTTACAGGAACCTGTAAAACAAGTGCATGAGCATCGCCTTCAGCACGATCTATAACTTTTATATAATCCGTTTCGCCATCGCCATTCAGATCAAGGTTATTCACTTTGCTATTTTCTTCGTTTAAGCTCTTTTCAAATGCTTCAGGGGTATCCGATTTTTTAAACAATTCCATCACCCCATACAGGTCTTAATTATCACCAGGCAGCCCAATTGAATCTTTATTATCGGAATATCCTATTGTAATCATGCCTATATATAAGGACACTGAACAAATAATTTTTTTAGAATTCATAGTTTTTTTATTAAGAATTTAACTGTATGACAAAGTAAATTTAAAAAGGTTTAATCGGTTGATTTAATTTTTATATAATATCATTGATCCTGTAATTTCGCCCTTTAAAATTGACCACCTGGTTTGGTTTACTCCCCATAAAGGCCAGAGCAATTGGCGCGGAAGAAGATATGGCAAAACAAACTGTAGTATCAACCTGGATCTTACCCGCTGCAATAGAAATATAAAAATTATCCTGATCCGTTAACACCAGGCTGCCATTTGAAATGGAGGAAGATTGTTTGAAAGGACCTATTTTTAAAAGCTGATCTCTTAACTCAAGTGCTTCCCGCAATTGTTTTGTTGCTTTTTCCTGTTCCAATTGAGCCATTGCGCGGCCGGTTTCATGTTTATCACCGGCACTACTCTTTGTTTCATCATTCCCTGATTCGGTAACCAGGTTCATTGCTGTTTGCGCGTTCAAAATACGTTGTTCAGCATATTCGAGACATTTATCATAAAGCAGGGATTTCAAAGATTTATTAACCATGCCTGATCAGAGCGTTTTTTCAGAAAAACGCATTAACTCCTCACTCACTTTCAATCCAACCTTTTCAATTTCTACTTTGTTTGCAACATAACGTACTCTATCCTGATCGATGATAAATGAAATATGAGCCTTCACCTTATTAAGATTAGGTTCATCAGCAATCAACAAGGTTTTTGTTTTGCTTTTTTTTGCAAACTTATGGATGGCTTCAAAACTATTGCTCATGGAAGCGGCAATATATACCACATTATATTTACTTCCGGGAATATATTCTTTTATAGTTATTTTCTTTCCGCCTGCTTTTTTTCCCTTCATTAATGTCTTTAATTGGTTTAGCACAAGAGCGTCTCCTGCAACACCAATAACAAATTCAGTTCCGTTATAAATCAATGGCCATTCTATGTTTTTTGCAAAATTGTAAATAAAAAGTGCCTTTTTATTGTATTCCTGGTCCTTCGTAAGTACGCTTGTTTTTTTATTATACACATATACCGGCTTAACTTTTTCTTTCTTTTGCTGAAGTAGATTTATTTTATTGCTGAGAGAATCTATAATTGTGTCCTTTTGATACATTACCCACATTAACGAATCATTGATATTAACAAGCTTTGCGGTTCTTTCTTCATATTCCCGGCTTTCTCTTGCAGTAGATATCTCCAGCTCCAGGTATTTTTTCTTACTTATACAAGATCCCAGACAAAAAATGGAACAAAACAGAATATACTTAAGTAAATTATTCCTCATCGTAGAATTATTTCTTATAAAGTTAAAAATTATTCCGATTTAAATTTAACAACGAACATAGTTCCCTTTTGTGATAAGATCGTCAGGTCGCCGTTTATTTGCTCTACAAGCATGGCAATAAGCTGTAAGCCCAGCGATGAAGTTTCCTTTATATTAATAGTATCGCTTATCCCCACTCCATCATCAGCTACTCTGATTATATATTCATTATCTGTTGATCTGTTTAAATACATATAGATATTTCCTTTTTTGCGATTCGAAAAAGCATGTTTAAAACAATTGGATATCAGTTCATTTAAAATTAAAGCACAAGGGATTGCCGTATCAATTTTTAAATAACTGTTATCAACCCTTATATCAGTATGAACCGTTATTTTATCTTCACTTATATTATAACTACGACTAACAGCCTCCATAAAGTCTTTTATATACCCTGAAAAATTAATTTTAGATGATTCTTTCGACTCATATAATTTTTCATGCACCAATGCCATTGAACGAACCCTGTTTTGAGTATCTTCAAATTTCTCGCGTGAAAATGGGTCTTTAATGCTCTTGGCCTGTAGATTTAACAAGCTTGAAATGATCTGAAGATTATTTTTAACCCGATGATGCACTTCTTTA
>JBQTHQ010000144.1:0-10085 GCA_052389695.1 Bacteroidota bacterium
ACTGCTTGGGCTGTTAGTAGCAAAAAAACCATCCGGAGCTATGCCTACAAAACCACTGGTATTTACATTAAATGTATTAATAGTGGCTGTTTGTGTACCATTAAGACGCATCCTGAAAATATCATTGGTACGGAATGGTAAGGGGTTTGCACCATTGGTACCATTCCAACCGAGAAAATTACCCGCTAAAAAATTATTAGAACCACTAGAACTTTGAGCTTTTGATTCATTGCATGAAGCAATAATTACCAATGCAGTTATCATCCATTTAAAATTGTTTTTTATTTTTTTCATGTTACTTTGTTTTATTACCGTAGTAATTGAACAAAACCTTTTGTAATAGTACTTTTTTTGTTTTTATCAGTAATTACATAATAATAGATGCCATCCGTACATGCCAAGCCTGCTTTTGTTCTGCCATCCCATGCATAATAATTTTGTACAACGGCTTCATTTACCAACGTACCCCACTTATTATAAACTTGCACCTGGGTATCTGCAGGTAAATTGTTTATTACCCATTCATCATTTATACCATCATTGTTAGGCGTACAAACATTTGGAATAACCCAATCCACTTTTTCTACAGACACATCATCAATGTAATAATAAGTCTCCTGCACTATACTTACACCTAAATTAACGGTTTGAAAATGTGTATTTGCATTCGAATAAAAATTACCAAGTATTATATAATTTTCAGAACCATTTGCTAAATAATAATATTCCAAAAGTTGCCAACCACTCGCTTTAGTAATGATTTCTGTTTTATACAGAAAATTAGTAACAGGTAGAGCTTCAATTAGTGTTGGAAATAATAAGTGTGTATCTGAAAAATATACTCCCATATTATTTGCTGCATTTAAGCATGAATCTGAAAAACTTACATAAAATGAAATTTTATATAAAAATTCCGCTTCTAACTTTTGCATGAGATGTGCCTGTAAATATTCTCTACCATTAGTAATTGTGTTATAAGTATTAGTAACTATACCTGTATAAGCATTACCTGCATGTGCAGGTTCATACCCATAATTATTTAAAGGAACGCCTGCTGAAGTAAAACTACAGTTATTGTAATAATCGGGTGTACCTAAAGTAGGACTATCCCAATTTGCTACAGCACCAATATCTGCTAGTCCCTGAGGACAATATACAGTATCTTCAAAACTCGGATTCGGCACAAGATTAACTTGCGCTTTACAAAATGTAGGAAACACAAAAAGTAATATGTAAAAAGGTTTATTCAATTAATAAGGATTGTTTAAAAATTATACAACTCTGTTTTGTTTTACGTGGCAAGAAAACAGGAACAACCAAATTTAGTGTTTTTTTATTTTTCCATTTAGCATTTTTTATTTTGCAAGAATAGGGTTTAAAAACCCTTAACGCAAATTTTTACTATTACATTTTTGCTATGTGTATTCCAAACCTGAGCAAAAATCTTTAATCAAGTTAGGTTCAGTAATTCGTAAAAAACGAATTGAACTTAAATTAGCACAGGCTCAACTTGCTTTTGAATTAGGTACTGATGGTCGGCATATCAGAAGAATCGAAAAAGGCGAAATAAATATAAGTTACATTACCCTTTTAAAAATATCTGAAAGTTTTGATATTTCTTTAGAAGATCTTTTTAAGAATATCAAGTAAATATACTATGATAAAAATTTAACGCAGGAAGATATTGGCTTTATAATTGGAAATTCAGGAAAACAGATAGGTCGTATTGAACGTGGAGAAAATAATGTTTCAAGTTGCATGCTATATCAAATTTCAAAAGCACTAGAAGTAGAGCTAAAAGAATTAGTTGATTTCAAAATTCCAATTAAGAAAAGAAAAAAAATAGAAATAGTAACATTTTCATCACTTTTAAGATTACCTCTTTAGAAGTTTGATTTTTTTTAAAATCGCATCACTCATTGAACTTCTGCCAGGTTGCATTCAATCGTATCATAACCCAGTTGTTCAGGCGATTCAATTTCTATGGGCATTCGTTTGTATTGCATTCGCGAAAAAATTTAGTAGAGGGAATTTGACAGCTTACCAGCTTAATCTTTTGATAATAAAATCAGAGAAATTTTTAATTTCACCTTCACTCGAGAGCACTTGATCCACAATTGCATTGGGTGGCCCTGTTTTGCACCATTCCATAAGCTTTTTCAATTGTTTTTCTTCATCTTCCGCCTCTATATAAACATTGCCATTCGGTTCATTTTGAACAAAACCCGATAAATTTAATTTAAGTGCCTGGTTTTGAGTGGAGGCACGATAATGAACGCCCTGTACTTTGCCGCTAACTATAATATTGAAATGTTTAAGCAAAACTTCTGTGTTCTGTTTTGTTCAGTTCTTCTTTTGATAAAGACCTAAAATATTCATAGGTGATCTTTAAACCTTCAGCACGGCCTACTTTAGGTTCCCAGCCTAAAATCTCTTTTGCTTTGGTAATATCCGGCTTGCGTTGTTTAGGGTCATCCTGCGGCAATGGTTTGGAGATCAATTTTTGTTTTGTTCCGGTCAGTTTTATGATCTCTTCACCAAATTGTTTTATAGTTATTTCGCTTGGATTGCCAATGTTTAACGGTTGAACATAGTCACTTAATAACAAGCGATAAATACCTTCCATTAAGTCGTCCACATAACAAAATGAACGGGTTTGTGAACCATCACCAAACATCGTTAAGTCCTCACCACGTAATGCTTGTCCTATAAAAGCAGGTAATACGCGGCCGTCGTTCAGTCGCATGCGGGGACCATAGGTATTGAAAATACGAATAATACGTGTTTCCACATTATGGTAAGTATGGTAAGCCATAGTCATAGCCTCCATAAAACGTTTCGCTTCATCGTAAACACCACGCGGACCAACGGGATTTACATTTCCCCAATATTCTTCTGTTTGGGGATGTACCATAGGATCACCATATACTTCAGAAGTAGAAGCAACCAGTATACGTGCCTTTTTTACCCGTGCTAAGCCAAGCAGGTTGTGTGTACCCAGTGAGCTCACTTTTAAAGTCTGAATGGGAATTTTTAAATAATCGATAGGGGATGCGGGAGATGCAAAATGTAAAATATAATCGAGGTTACCCGGAACAAAAACAAATTTGGAAACATCATGGTGATAAAATTCAAAGTGTTCCAGTTTCATTAGGTGCTCAATATTTTTCAGATCACCGGTGATCAGATTATCCATACCGATCACGTGATAACCTTCTTTTATAAATCTATCGCAAAGGTGTGATCCTAAAAAGCCTGCTGCGCCTGTTATTAAAACTCTTTTCATGTTGTTGGTCCTAAAATTGTTGAATAGTTTTCCTCTGATCTCTAGTTCCTATTGGCTGATGACTATTTAACTGTTTCTCTTCCAATAGAATAATAAGCATAACCCAATTCTTTCATTTGCCGGATACCATATAAATTACGCCCGTCAAATATGGTTTTATTTTTTAATAAGGAAGATACTTTCTCAAAATCAGGTGTTCGGAACAAACTCCACTCTGTAGCTATCAACAACGCATCAGCATCGCGCAACGCATCATATTCGTCAATTGAATAAGAGATATTATCACCTATTAAATTTCGCACATTATTCATTGCTTCAGGATCATAGGCAGCAATACTGGCCCCTTCTTTAATCAGTTCCTCAATAATATACAATGCGGGGGCTTCACGAATATCATCTGTATCGGGCTTGAATGCCAGACCCCACAAGGCGATCTTTTTACCTTTCAGACTTCCTTTAAAATGATCTTTGATCTTAGGCAAAATGATGGTTTTTTGTTTGTTATTAATGTTCATCACCGCATCTAAAATCTTGAAATCGTAATTCACTTCATCTGCAGATTTAGCTAACGCCTGAACATCCTTAGGGAAACAGCTTCCGCCATATCCGATACCTGGGAACAAAAAACGCTTTCCGATCCGGTCATCTGAACCAATCCCAATACGAACAGCATCCACATCGGCACCTAATTTTTCACAAAGGTTGGCAATTTCATTCATGAATGTAATTTTTGTCGCTAAAAAGGCATTGGCAGCATATTTGGTTAATTCAGCAGATTTTTCATCCATAAAAACAATAGGATTTCCCTGGCGAACATAAGGCTTGTAAAGCTCTTCCATTGTTTTTTTTGCTTTATCTGTACTTGCGCCAATCACCACTCTGTCGGGTTTCAAAAAATCATCCACTGCAAATCCTTCACGTAAAAATTCAGGATTGGAAACAACGTCAAATTCTACTTTGGCATTTTTTGAAATGGCTGCACGTACTTTATCAGCAGTACCAACAGGGACTGTGCTCTTATCTACAATTACTTTATAATCTTTCATTAGTTTTCCCAATTCATCTGCAACCCCAAGTATGTAGCTTAAATCAGCGGAGCCATCTTCACCGGGAGGTGTGGGTAACGCAAGAAAAATAATTTTTGCTTTTTCAATTGCTTCAGAAAGATTAGTAGTAAAAGTTAATCGTCCTTGTTTGATATTGCGTTCAAAAAGCAAGTCCAAATGCGGTTCATAAATAGGTACTACACCTGATTGCATTTTTTGAACTTTATCTTTATTAATATCAACACAAATCACATGATTACCTGTTTCGGCAAGACATGTACCTGTTACTAATCCAACGTATCCTGTTCCTACAACTGCTATGTTCATATGTTTACTGGAATAATGGTTTATTGGAATGATGGGTTAGTGGAATCAGAAATAAAATGAAATTCATCTTCCCAATCATTCAGTTTTTTCTTTTTTTGTAATGATTCTATAAGTTTTAATAATTTATTTTCTACTTTATAATGTTGAACATCTAACGTTTCAAAATCTTTATCTGAGATTTGTTTAGCTTTATGACACGAAACATAACTGGAATGAAATTCTCCACAAGAACCTAAAGAGTAATTGAGGAAATTTAAATATTCTTTAATTCCCCGCCTGCTATATCCTTCTGAAATATTTCGTGAAATACTATGAGCTGCGTCTATGCTGTTTGAAGATACTTTAAGTGAATTGTAAGGAAATTTGCCATAAATTTCAACTGCCAAAACATACAGATCAACAGCATCCTGCCAGACTTCAAGCTTTTTATAACCTCGATTAATATTTTTTCTTTCTGAAACGTTCATATATTTTTATTCTTCAATATTCCATATTTCCATCATTCCTATTTAGAAATAAATTCGATGACAGAATCAGTAATATATTTCAATGTGTCTTCATCTAATTCTGTATGCATTGGTAATGAAACAACAGATGCACACAGCTTTTCAGTTACTGGAAAGTCCCCTGCTTTATAACGTGGATCCAAATATGCTTTTTGCAAATGCAATGGAATAGGGTAGTAGATCATTGCCGGAATATCTTTGCCTGCTAAAAATTCACGCAAACCAGTTCTGTCAACACCATTCAATTGCAAGGTGTATTGATGAAATACGTGGTTTGAGTATACTGCACGTGCCGGTGCCTTTAATTTCGGATGATTTGCAAAGGCTTTGTCGTAGTAGGCTGCCGCTTTATTTCTGGCTGCCGCATAATTATCAAGATCACGTAATTTAATTCGTAAGATCGCAGCCTGGATACTATCTAAACGGGAATTAACACCAATTGAATCATGTACATATTGCACCGATTGACCATGATTGGAGATCATTCTGATCTTTGCTGCTAGTGCATCATCATTTGTAAAAATAGCGCCACCATCACCATAACAGCCTAAATTTTTTGAAGGAAAAAATGATGTGCATCCAACGGTCCCTATAGTTCCGGCTTTCTTCTTTTTACCATCACTGTAAGAGTAATCGGCACCGATCGCTTGTGCAACATCTTCAATTACATGTAAATTATGTTTTTTAGACAATGCCATTACCGCTTCCATATTAGCACATTGTCCGAATAAATGAACGGGTACTATTGCTTTTGTTTTGGATGTGATTGCTTTTTCAATGGCTTTCACATCAATATCAAATGTATCAGGAATAACATCCACTAAAACAGGTTTTAACCCCAATAAGCCAATCACCTCCGCGGTAGCAACATAAGTAAAATCCGCGGTGATCACTTCATCGCCCGGCTTCAGGTCAAGTGCCATCATCGCTATTTGCAATGCATCAGTTCCGTTGGCACATGGGATCACATGTTTAACATCCAGGTACTTTTCCAGTTCGACTTGAAATGCTTTTACTTCGGGGCCGTTAATAAAAGCAGTAGTGTTCAATACATTTTGTATCGCAGAATCTACTTCGGTCTTTATTTTTTCATATTGACTTTTTAAGTCAACCATCTGAATTTTCTTTACTGTTTTTTCCATGGATTTACATCTTATTAAGGTTGCGAATATAGTGAAATAATACAAATTTGCAGGGCAATTTTGATACGATCTATTCGTTTTTAAAATGTATATTCGCAAGCAAAATGAGCATGAAAAAAAATTTTATAATACCCGCTTTGTTTTTTTTAATTTCCGGAACATTTGCACAGGTGAGTGTTAAAGACTCATCAATTTATACTCCATTGATAAGTGTTTCATACGGCTATTACCTTTCTGCAGGAGATATGTTTGAACGTTTTGGTGATAATTCCTCATTGCAATTGAACATTGATTTTAAAACACGTAAGTATTGGACATTTGGCATTAATGGGAGTTATTTTTTCGGAAAAGAAGTAAAAGAAAGTTTATTTGATAGTATTTCTACATCAACTGGTGGCCATATTGCCAGGAATGGGGAGTTTGCCGATGTTCGTTTATATGAGCGAGGGTTTACTGTGTCAGGGACTGTTGGCAGGATGTTTGCCTTCAAAAAGCCGAACCCAAATTCTGGAATAATGCTGAGCATTGGATTAGGTTTTATTCAGCATAAAATTCGTATTGAAACCATTGGAAATAATGTTCCCCAATTATCAAAACAGTATAAGAAGGGATACGACCGTTTATCCAACGGGTTTTTGTTAAGTGAGAACATAGGATATATGTATTTGAGCAATAGCCGTTTGTTGAATTTATATATCGGACTTGAGTTTATGCAAGGCTTTACCCAAAGCCGGAGAAGTTATGATTATGATAAAATGAAAAAAGACACTCAAAAACGTTTGGATCTTTTATATGGCGCTAAAATAGCATGGGTTTTACCTTTGTATAAAAAAGCTCCGCAGGATTATTATATCTACTGATACCTCACCCCGGCCCTCTCCTGAAGGAGAGGGAGACGAAAGATAACGTATGAAATTTATATACACATTTTCAATTTACTTCTACTTATTTGCAATACGAATTGCATCACTGTTTAATTCAAAAGCTAAATTGTGGATTAATGGCAGAAAAAAAATTTTCGAAACTATTCAATCGTCAATCGTCAATCAACCCGTCCGAACGGATGTTCATCCGGGCGGGCAATCGTCAATCATCTGGATTCATTGCGCTTCTCTTGGTGAGTTTGAACAAGGACGGCCATTAATAGAAAGACTCAGGACACAAAACACAAGACATAAGATTTTATTAACGTTTTTTTCCCCATCAGGATATGAGATCCGGAAAAATTATGCCGGAGCAGATTTTGTTTTTTATTTACCTATTGATATTCCCCGGAACGCGAAAAAATTCATTGAGCTAGTTAAACCGGCCGCTGTTTTTTTTGTGAAATATGAATTTTGGTTCAATTACCTGAACGAATTGAAAAAACAGAACGTTCCAACTTATTTAGTAAGCGGCATTTTTAGAAAAGATCATTATTTTTTTAAAGGATACAGTGATTGGTTCCGTAAACAATTAAACTGCTTCACACATTTTTTTTTGCAGGATTCAGCATCAGCAGAATTATTAAAATCAATAGGATATACAAATACAACTGTGGCCGGAGACACCCGATTTGACAGGGTTTTTGAAGTTTCAAAAAATGTAAAATCAATTCCTTTTTTTGAAGATTTTAAACAAGGAAAAAATGTTTTTATAGTAGGTAGCAGCTGGAAGGAAGATGAGATTGTGATTGTAGATTGTAGATTGCCGATTGTTGATTTTAAATTAATTATTGTTCCTCATGAGATCGATGAAGATCATCTTCAATCCATTGAAAGGTTATTTGAAGGATTGTGTCTACGTTATTCCAGAGCAAACGAAAGAAATATAAAAGCCGCTCATATTTTAATTATTGACAATATTGGTATGCTGTCTTCTCTTTATCAATACGGCACAATCGCTTTTATTGGTGGTGGTTTTGGAAAAGGTGTACATAATATTTTGGAGGCTGCAACTTTTGGCTTGCCTGTGATCTTCGGACCGAATTATCAAAAATTTACGGAAGCAAAAGAGTTAATTAATTTAGGTGGAGCGTTTTCAGTAGAAGATTCAAATGACTTAGGAAAAACAATTCAATTACTAAATGACAAAGCTGTTTTACAAACAGCATCACATATCGCAAAACACTATGTGCAAAGCAGGGTAGGGGCTACGGATAAGATCCTGGATTCTTTAAGTATTTAATATTTTTACTTTCATGCTGAAACGGTAGGTATCTGTTTTCCTAAAAAGCAAGATTCTTCGTTGCACCCAGATCCGATAGCTATCGGATGACAAAAAAGGAAAGGTTTTGTAAGCAAAAAACAGTAAATTTGTCATTCAATAAAAAATTGAAAAAATGAGAACAATTGAATTTCGTGAAGCACTTCGTGAAGCAATGAACGAAGAAATGCGCAGAGATGAAAAGGTATTTATGATAGGTGAAGAAGTTGCTGAGTACAATGGGGCATATAAAGTAAGTAAAGGAATGCTTGCTGAATTTGGTGAAAAACGTGTGATCGATACTCCCATTGCAGAGCTTGGTTTTACAGGCATTGCAGTAGGTGCAGCAACAAACGGATTACGTCCGATCGTTGAATTTATGACATTTAATTTTTCATTGGTAGCCATTGACCAGATCATTAACTCCGCTGCTAAAATGATGAGCATGAGCGGTGGTCAGTTTCCTGTCCCAATTGTATTTCGTGGTGCAACAGCATCAGCAGGAATGCTTAGTTCACAGCATTCACAGGCTTTTGATAACTGGTATGCAAATTGTCCGGGATTAAAAGTAATTGTTCCGTTTACCCCTTACGATGCAAAAGGCTTATTAAAAGCGGCTATCCGCGATAATGATCCCGTTATTTTTATGGAAAGTGAACAAATGTATGGTGATAAAGGCGAAGTGCCGGAAGGTGAATATATTATCCCAATTGGTGTTGCAGATATTAAACGTGAAGGAAAAGATGTTACCATTGTTTCATTTGGTAAAATAATGAAACAGGCATTGGGCGCAGCAGCCGAATTGGAAAAAGAAGGCATTAGCGCTGAAGTGATCGATCTTCGAACCATTCGTCCGATCGACTATAATACTATAATTGCTTCCGTAAAGAAAACAAACCGATTGGTGATCGTAGAAGAAGCATGGCCGCTGGGGTCAATTGCTACCGAAGTAGCATTCAAAGTTCAGAAAGATGCATTTGATTATTTAGATGCTCCTGTACTTCGCATTACTTCTGCGGACGTTCCATTACCTTATGCACCTACACTAATTGAAGCTTCATTGCCGAATGTTGAACGTGTTGTAAAAGCGGTTAAATCAGTGATGTATGTGAATAAATAATATTTTAATTTAATCAAAAAAAGGCTAAGAATTTTCTTAGCCTTTTTTTTGGAATCGTACATTCGTTATTTTACAATAGTAACCGTCCCAATATAACTGTGTTGTTTCTCAAACACATCTGTTAAAAATACTTTCCATACATATACATCTTGTTGGGCAGGTTCTTTCCCAAAATTAGCCCTGCCATCCCATTGATCTTTTATATTATTACTGTGGTAGATCATATTTCCCCAACGATCAAAAATAAATATTTCATATTTTTTAATACCTATTCCCATACCAAAGAAATAATCATTTTTACCGTCTCCATTCGGTGTAAATGCATTAGGTATATAAAAAGTAAACTCAGGTTCAATAATAATATCATGTGAAATGGTATCGTAACATCCATCCGCATTGCGTACAATTAATGTAGTGGTATAAGTCCCTGTAGTTTCAGGATATTTATGAAGAGGACTGGGTGTATTAGGAGCC
>JBQTHQ010000145.1:0-32441 GCA_052389695.1 Bacteroidota bacterium
AGATAAAAAAGGACGTTACTGGTGGGGAACAAATGAATGGATCAGCATTTATGATACTTCAGCGGAAAAGGAAAAAAGTATTACTAATATTTCTAAGTTTGCGGATCTGTATATCAACAGCGTACGTGCAATGGCTGTGGATAAAGCAGGTAATATTTGGATCGGCACATGGGGCAGCAAAATAGTGATGTATGATATTGAAAAGGAAAAATTTATTGTCAACCAACAAATAAATGATGCTACATTCAGTCATATTAGTTCAATCACCACCGATAAACAAGGAAAATTATGGATCGGCACTCCGGAAGGAATAACTATTTACGATCCGGCGACGAATGCAGTGAAAACATATCGCACCGTTGACGGATTAAGCAGTAATGATGTTACTTGCATTTTTTCTGACAGCAAAGGAGCTATCTGGATAGGTACTAAACAACGTGGTATCACTAAATTCAAAGACGGAAAATTTACACGCTATGATAAAACGAACGGATTAAATTATCCGGCCATCTCCTGTATCACCGAAAATAAACATGGTGAAATATGGATCGGAACTGAAGGAGGTGGTCTGTTTTTACATCGTAATAATTCCTTTTCGAATTTTAAGATCAAAGACGGATTGAACTCCGATTTTATCACATTGCTAAATGTAGATGACAATGACAATACCTGGATCGGCAGTAATAAGGGGCTAAACAAACTGGATTTTTCTACTAACATTTTTTCATCTTATACTAAATACGATGGCTTTTCAGGTATAGAAACTAAGAACAACGCCACCTATAAAGACCGGAAAGGCGTGCTATGGTTTGGAACAGTGAATGGAGTTTATAAATACAATGCTGCTGCAGATCAAAAAAATATGCTCCCCCCCATCGTTAAGATCACGCGGTTAAAAATTAATATAAAAGAACATTCACTAACCGATTCACTTGATCTTTCTTATAAAGATAATTCCATTACTGTTGATTATATCGGGATCTGTCTTAGTAATCCGGATGCAGTTCAATATTCCGTTAAATTGGAAAATTTTGATGAGACCTGGCGGCCGGCAACAAAGCAATCATTTGAGATCTATTCTAACTTACCTCCCGGTAATTATATCTTTAAAGTTATTGCCTGCAATAACAGTGGCATATGGAACGAAACTCCTGCTACAATTTATATCAATATTAAACCGCCATTTTGGAAAACATGGTGGTTTTATGCTCTGGCCATTATTTTAATTGTGGGAATTATTTTTACATATATTAAAGTGCGTGAACGAAAATTGATAACCGAAAAACGTGTATTGGAAGAAAAAGTAGAAGAACGAACTGCTGAAATTGCTGAACAGAAAAAAGTAATTGAAGAAAAAAACAATGACATCACAGCGAGCATCCGATATGCAAAACGTATTCAGGTAGCTATACTTCCTCCTGATGAATTTGTGAAAAATTATTTACCAAAAACATTTGTTCTTTTTAAACCAAAAGATATTGTGAGCGGAGATTTTTACTGGTTATCCGACAAAAAAGATAAAGTATTATTTGCCGCAGTGGATTGTACAGGACATGGTGTTCCCGGAGCGTTTATGAGTATTGTAGGACATAATCTATTGGATCAGATCGTTGCCGAACAAGGGCTTATTAAACCATCTGAAATTTTAGATGCACTGAATAAAAGTGTGAGTGATACCTTACGACAAACACATACGGATGATGTAAAAGACGGAATGGACATTGCCTTGTGTGCATTCGACAGAAAAACAAAACAGTTTGAATATGCCGGCGCATTCAATCCTTTATGGTTGATCCGTAATGGAGAGATCGTAGAAACCAAAGCGGATAAATTCCCGATCGGAAATTTAAAAATAGGAGAACAAAAAAAATTCACCAATCATACCATTCAACTTTTAGAAGGTGATACTTTATATATTTTCTCGGATGGCTATGCTGACCAGTTTGGCGGACCACATGGCAAAAAATTAAAATACGCAGTATTTAAAAATATGCTGCTAAGTATTCAACACCTTAGCATGGAAGAACAAGGTGAATATTTGAATAAAGCAATAGAAGAATGGAGAGGTGATCTGGAACAAGTGGATGATATTTTGGTGATTGGAACCAGGTTATAAGTTCGTAAATCAGTTAATGGTTAATAGTTAATGCTTTTGATTAATGGTGCATACACATTTGCACATTCGCATAGATTAGTAATTTGTAAATTCGTACAATTAGTATTCCTAGATGGATGATTTAAGAAAATATATAAATAATTTACGTTCCGATTTTGCAAAGGAAAAGCTGGACGAAAAGGATGTTAATACTAATCCTTTTTTGCAATTTGAAGCATGGTTCAAAGAAGCTGTGGAAGCAAAAGTAAATGAACCAAATGCAATGAGTCTTTCTACAGCTACAAAAGCCGGGAAACCTTCTTCACGGATCGTATTATTGAGGAATTTTGATGATGACGGTTTTGTATTTTATACCAATTACACCAGCCGTAAAGGCACAGAAATATTAAAAAATCCGCATGTAGCACTATTGTTTTTTTGGCCTGAGCTTGAACGACAGGTTCGTATTGAAGGAGTTTTAAAAAAACAATCAAAAGAAGTATCAGATTCTTATTTTCAATCGCGGCCACGTGGGAGTAAATTAGGTGCTTGGACATCAGCACAAAGCAAAATAGTTGAAAGCAGGAAAGTATTGGATGAAGAATATGAAAAACTATCAAAAAAATATCCAGATGAGCATGTCCCTCGTCCGCCTCATTGGGGAGGTTATGTATTAAAGCCTGTATCTATTGAATTTTGGCAGGGACGGCCCGGTCGTTTACACGATCGTATCCTATACACTTACAAAAATAACAAATGGAAAATTGAGCGCTTGGCTCCATAAAGTTTTTTGTCATGAAATATAAATTATTCTTTTTCACTTTAATAGTTGGATATACTTGCAATGCACAAAGCTTACCCGATCTGATCAAAAATGGTTATGCAAAAATAGCTGTATCCGATTTTCAGGGAGCCGAACAGGATTTTGCTACTGCAATTCGCGTAAATGAACCTTTAATTACTGCTTATCTTGCTAAATTAAAAAAGTACAGCACCATGAATGAGTATCAGATATCCGTGTCGGATATGCCTGATGGTTTTGTATATAACCGCGATTATGCCCTCCCCTATTATGGGCACGGTTTGGCTTTGGAAGGTTTGTTAAAACAAGATGAAGCCATTGCAGATTATGAAAAAGCTATTACTATAGACCCTAAATATGTGGATGCTATCTGCCAACGCGGGCTTGTACTGATAATCAAAGACCTTAAAGATAAGGGCTGTATTGATCTGTTGGAAGCAAAAAAACAAGGCAATGAAAAAGCCGCAGAGCTGTTCGAAAAAAATGCCTGCTCGGGCATGAACGTAATCTTTGTAAAATCAGGGAATACTAAGTATGAGGCAAAAGATTATCAGGGAGCTCATACAGATTATACCTATGCTATTCAATTAAATGCCGATTCTGCAGATGCATTCAAGGCACGTGCGCAATGCAATGTTGCACTAAAAAAATATGACAAAGCCATAATTGATTTTAACCGGGCTTTACAAATAAAACCGGATACACTTCATACTATTTATTTAAGAGGAAATGCATACTTAAGTGCGGAGCAATATAAAGCAGCATTTGATGATTTCAGCAGGGTAATAAAAAAGGATCCCAACGGATATGATCTATATATGCAAAGAGCTGCCGCCTGTGAAGGCATGAACAATCTCCGGTCAGCTATTTATGACTATTCTGAAGCAATACGGATAAATGCTAAAGAGGGAAATGCTTTCTATCTCAGAGCTTTAGCAAAACAAGAAGTTAAGGATGCCACCGCCTGCACAGATTTTAAAATAGCTGCTTCACTAGGAATAGAAGAAGCCAAAATGCATGCGCAAGGTTGTCAGTAAATCAGATCAAGCTTTTACTTCTTTTATGAGGGGCCTGATGACTTTCGGTCAGGTATAAAAATTCTTTTAACCATTCAACAGCTTTTCCTTCGGTTGAAAACAGCTTGGTAGGCACTTTAGGCCTGTTAAAATTGATATAAAAGCTCAGCACTATTTTATTTCCATACGATTTATATATAAGCGCTTCCGCTATACGTCCATCATTCTCTTTAAGGGTTGCCCTATATGATCTTGCTTCTTTGGAAGAGATCAAAGTACCATGAGCGATAACAAGTTTTAAGTACTTCTTACCTTTTGTCAGCATCTCGCAAGCCTCATGGATCTGAATGGTATCCTCCAGGGTAACATATACATCATTTGGGAACTCAATACGCAGGATTTTATCCTTATAATAGGATATTTCTGCAATTCGAGTGGTAATTTTCTGCATTATGCCTTGCTTATCTTTATTGATTTAAACAAATATACCTATAAAACCTGCCAAATCCAATATTAGCAGGCTATAGTTATCAACGCCTATAATACAAATTGTTAATTAAAACCAGCTTCTAGAAACCTTGATTAAGATACGCAATCCTTATAATTTTCGATTTTATACCCTGTTTATTGATTTTTTTCTATATTTGTAGCCCAATTAAGCAAAAGGTCAGGATCAAACCTTAAGGTAATTGGATAAAATCATAATTAAATCAAAGAATAATGTTAATAGTACAAGTTAAAGAAGGCGAAGCAATTGAAAAAGCACTTAAAAAATTCAAAAAGAAATTTGAAAAAACAGGTGTTGTAAAGGAATTACGTGAGCGTCAAAAATTCACTAAACCATCAGTACGTTACCGCGAAGGTAAAATTAAAGCCATCTACAAAGCAAAAATGCAGCGCAGCGAAGAAGCGTAGCCTTCTTTCCCCTTAAATATTTTCAAAGGAAAAATATATTTGTTTAGTATAACTTTATAAAGTTATATACGTTAAACAACATATAATTTTCCTTTTTTTATTAATGAAACTTACTTTTTAAGAGTGCAAACACGAAATAAAAAGTAATAGTCGAACCTGCCTGTCGGCAGACAGGTTAATTCCGCTTTTGCAGGATGGATATAATTCCTTTTATATGAATATTACTTCAAGCCGCGACAGTTTTTTAGAATATCTCCGATACGAAAAGCGATCTTCCGCTCATACGCTGCTGGCATATACCAATGACCTGGACCAATTTTTTAAATACCTCGATACAAGCTACCAGATTAAAAGTATTACTGAGATCAACCATATAATTATCCGTTCCTGGATAGTAAGTTTAATGGAGCAAAAAATTACCCCGCGTTCTGTAAACCGTAAGATAACAACCCTCAAGACCTTTTATAAATATCTATTACGCCAAAAAGCAGTAACGGAAAACCCAATGCTGAAGATCCAGTCGCCAAAAACATCTAAACGTTTGCCGGTGTTTGTAGAAAAGGATAAAATGGATATTTTACTTGATAATACAGCTTTTGGAAATGATTTTGACGGACAACGCGATAAACTGATAATTGAATTATTTTATGCAACCGGTATGCGCTTATCTGAATTGATCAATTTAAAAGACAGCGATATAAATATGAGTAAATGTCAATTGAAGGTATTAGGAAAACGCAACAAGGAACGCATTATACCTTTTAACGATGAATTAAAAGAGCTGTTAAAACATTATTCAAAAGTAAAACCGGGTTCAACTGAGGGTTACCTGTTTGTCAACCGTAAAGGGAAAAAACTGTATGAAAAATTTGCCTATAGGGTAGTTAATCAATATCTTTCAGGTGTTACAACCATCGACAAAAAAAGTCCGCATGTGCTAAGGCATACTTTTGCTACTCACATGCTTAATAATGGAGCTGATCTGAATGCGATCAAAGAATTGTTGGGCCATGCAAATCTCTCCGCAACACAGGTTTATACACACAATACAGTAGAAAAGCTTAAAAATATTCATAAACAAGCACATCCAAAGGCATAATAAACGTATATTAATTACTAACTAATGAATAATAACAGGAGGACAGAACCATGAACACTAAGATTCAATCATTGCACTTTGATGCAGACAAAAAATTATTGGAATTTATCCAAGAGCGAGTAAATAAATTAACGAATTATCATGATGGGATCATTAGCAGCGATGTAACCCTTCGCATTGATAAATCAAATGCAGCAGACAATAAAGTTGCCGAAATTAAATTACATATCCCTGGCAATGACCTGTTCGCAAAAAAACAATGTAAAACATTTGAAGAGGCAGTTGATACCAGTATTGATGCTTTGAAAATACAGGTTAAAAAACGTAAGGAAAAAGTAAAGGGATTATAACTTCTTTTTTATTGATAAACAAAGGCCCTTGCATACACAGCAGGGGCTTTCTAGTTTATATCACAAAGACGCTATCAGCTTGTCATAATCGGCATGGGAGCCAATCCAAAACCAGATTATTGTATTGCCATTTTTCACACCTATTCCACGCCACGCTAACCCAATACGAACAGAATAAATTTGTTGCGTTTTATGTATTTGCTTGAACTGTAAACCGGGATGATTAGAATTAACTTTCCATTGACCATACGCTTTACGTGCTGCCTCTTGTATGTTTTCAGGAAGTTTGGCGTAGGCTTTTCGAAAACGCTCGGTAGTAACGGAAATCATTTAAGATTGAAGGGGCGTGTTTTACCTTTTTTATATTCAACAATCGCTTCAGCAGCAAGCGATTGAAGTTCATCTGGTGAATTATCAAAAGACTTTTTCCAACTCAACTCTTCATTAAGTAGGGATGCAATTGCATTTTGTTCTGCAACAGGCATTTTATTGATTTTTGCGATGACGCTTTTTAAGGCAGTTGTCATATAATTAAGCTTTATACAAAGGTAATGAATTTAATCAAATTTTTGAAAGCTGAAAAATCTCAATAATTATTAATAGAAAATCCAGCTCCGATTTATTAAAAATTGTTTATCATCTCGCCACCTGATCCATCCTTCTATAAAACACTTATCCGGATCCTGCACTATACAATCAATACAACTAGGTACGACTTTTGCCCATTCTCCTTTAACTTCTACAATTCTCAATGTATTATGTATCACTGTTGAACAGCTTATTATATCGCTATCAAGTTGTGGATACTTACGAACTGGATTTATTTTTTTGTCAACAACCGAACAACGCTTTCCAACTAATAGCTTCTCCCACAAAAAAATATAATTTGCTCCATCATATTTAAATTTTTCTTCAAATACTGATTTTTTTATCCAAAGTTTTCTTGTATCAGCTATTTTACTCGTAGAATTGCTAAGCCTTACCATAATTTGCCACCAATTACCATCCTGTTTCATTAATAGAATACCATTGTATGCACTAACCAAAGAAACATAAGAACCATTAGCCCATTTAGCAGGTTTTTTATCTCTTGGATGTTCATACAAATAATATTTTTCACAGGTTTTTTGCCACTCATCTTTCCATTCCTTTGTTTTTTCATCGCCCTGTGGAAAGCGACTGTAAAAATTTAACTTTCCAATTCCAAAATTTTCTTCAAACGTATTATAAAAAATTTCTTTACATACGGATCCATCGGGATTAGTACAATCAAATTCAGCTTTCATTTTTTGTCCCGTACTGTACCAATAATACACGCTATCCTTAATAGTATCATTTCTGAATGTTTTTTCGATTCCTTTTTGGCCGTTATCAAAATAGTTAATCATTTTTCCATTTTTCTTTCCTTCAGAATACTCTATTATAAACTCTAATCTGCCATCCCATTCCCAATACTTACATTCTCCATGTAATTTATCTTTTTTATAATATTGAGCAGATATCAAACGCCCATCTGACCACGACCAGTTTTTAAATAAGCCTTCCTTAAATCCATTTTGATAACTACCTGAATCAACTAAAATCCCATTAGTAGTTCTGTAATAAAGGTCATTAAGTTTACCATCCTTAAAATGAAAATATTGTTTATCATCATAAAGCTTTCCTCCTGAATGACTCTTTGTTTGTAATATTAAAATTGTCGGTTTTTTAAAAGAATAGTTCACATTACAATTGGTGGAAGGGCATTGATATACAACCGTATCATATTGAGCAATCGCACACTCACCATATAATAGGAACCCTATTAGAACAATTGCATTATGAATTTTTGTACGTCTCTCAAGCATGAAAGCTAAGTTATCATAATAAAAACGAAAACGCCCAACAAAAATTGTTGGGCATTCACTTTCAAATTAAAATTTTCGAATTCGAATTACATATGAATCACCTCGCCATACGCAGCAGCAGCAGCTTCCATAATGGCTTCGCTCATGGTTGGATGCGGATGAACCGTTTTGATCAATTCATGTCCTGTAGTTTCCAGTTTCCGGATCGCAACAATCTCAGCAATCATTTCTGTTACGTTGGCACCTATCATGTGAGCACCTAACACTTCACCGTATTTTGCATCAAAGATCAATTTA
The DNA here is from genome assembly GCA_052389695.1 of Bacteroidota bacterium. Taxonomy (GTDB): domain Bacteria; phylum Bacteroidota; class Bacteroidia; order 2-12-FULL-35-15; family 2-12-FULL-35-15; genus 2-12-FULL-35-15. Next base: position 8,422 of record JBQTHQ010000145.1, read on the forward strand.
ATGAAACCATCCTTTGCCCCGGCCGCACTTGCTTTTCCTGATGCGGAGAATGGAAATTTACCGATCTTCAATTCGTAACCAGCCTCTTTTGCTTTTGCTTCTGTATATCCAACCGATGCAATTTCCGGCTGACAATAGGTACATCCCGGAATGTTATTATAATCCAATGGTTCCGGATGATGCCCCGCTATCTTCTCAACACAAATGATCCCCTCTGCGGAAGCAACATGTGCCAATGCTTGTCCGCCAACACAATCACCAATGGCATAATAGCCCGGTATATTTGTTTGGTAATAAGGATTCGTTAAAATTTTTCCTTTATCAGTCGCAATTCCTGTTTCTTCTAACCCAAGGCCTTCAATATTTGCCTGGATCCCAACAGCAGAAAGAACAATATCACACTCTACTATTTGTTCACCTTTTTTTGTTTTGATCTTCACTTTACAGCCATCACCTTTAGTATCTACACTTTCAACTGTTGATTCAGTCATTACATTCATGCCCATTTTTTTGAACGAACGCTCCAGTTGTTTTGATACTTCCGCATCTTCAACAGGAACAATAGCAGGCATGAACTCAACCAATGTAACTTTGGTCCCCATTGCTGTATAAAAATAAGCAAACTCACTTCCGATAGCTCCTGAACCAACCACTACCATTGTTTTTGGCATTTTCGGCAAAACTAATGCTTCACGATATCCGATTATTTTTTTACCATCCTGAGGCAGGTTAGGTAAGGCACGTGAACGCGCTCCGGTTGCCAGAATAATATGTTTTGCGTCATACAGGGTTGCTTTTCCATCAGCTGTTACTTCCACCTTTTTGCCCGGTTTTACTTTACCCGAGCCGGTGATCACATCTACTTTATTTTTTTTCAATAAGAATTGAACTCCCTTGCTCATTCCATCTGCCACATCACGGCTGCGTTTCACAACAGCTCCAAAATCAGCCTCTCCCCCGCTCACCTTTATACCATAATCAGCGGCATGGTTCAGGTATTCAAATACCTGCGCGCTTTTCAATAATGCTTTGGTTGGAATACATCCCCAGTTAAGGCAAATACCACCCAGGTTCTCACGTTCCACAACAGCTGTTTTCAAACCTAACTGTGATGCCCTGATAGCAGCTACATATCCGCCCGGACCGCTTCCTATTACTATTAAATCGTAACTCATGTTGGAAATTATTTAAAGATTGATTCAATTATTGTTCTTGCGAAAGTAACAAAATTATTTGGTACAAATAACGAATGAAAAACGAATTTACAAATCTGTGTTTTCTATTACAAATCATTCGTAAATTCGTAAAAAATAGTATCCGTACCATGAAGTACATTATTTCCTACAAAAACCCTCATCAACATTATATTGATATTGAATTTATTGCCGGCAATATCAGCCAGGATGAAACACTGATCCAACTTCCGGCATGGCGACCCGGCAGATATGAACTGGGGAATTTCGCCAAAAATGTTCAAAAATGGGCAGCTTTTGATGAGAAAGGCAACGCTTTAAAATTTCAAAAGATCACAAAAGATTGCTGGAAAGTACAAACTAAAGGCATTTCAGAACTTCATATCAAATACAATTATTATGGTGCTGAAATAAATGCAGGATCTACATTTTTAGACGCTACTCAATTGTATATGAACCCTGTAAATTGCTGTGTTTTTATTCCTGAACGGATTGATGAAGAATGTATTCTGGAATTAAAATTACCTACTAATTATCAGGTGGCTTGTGGAGCGTCTCCCTCTCCTTCGGAGAGGGCTGGGGTGAGGTGTTTTATACTGAAAAACTTTCATGAGCTTGCCGATTCTCCTTTTATTGCCAGCAATACATTACAGCATAACAAATTTGTATGTGAAGGAGTAGAATTTAATTTATGGTTCCAGGGTGAATGTAAACCGGATTGGGCAAAATTGAACAGTGATTTTATGAAATTCTGCAATCATCAATTAGAAATGATGAAAGTATTTCCCTGTGAAGTGTATCATTTTTTATTTCAGATCCTGCCTCATCGCTTTTATCATGGAGTGGAACATATCACATCAACCGTAATTGCATTAGGCCCCGGTTATAATTTAATGAAAGGCGATCTGTATGAAGAACTTCTAGGAGTAAGTTCACATGAACTATTTCATGCATGGAACATCAAAACTATTCGCCCGGTTGAAATGCAGCCTTATGATTACACCAAAGAGAACTACTCAAAATTAGGTTACGTTTGTGAAGGTGTAACCACATATTATGGTGATTATTTATTGTACCGCTCCGGAGTGTTCAATGAACAACAATACTTACAAACGTTTGCAGAACGATTGCAAAAACACTTTGATAATTTCGGACGGTTTAATTTATCTGTAGCGGATTCATCTTTTGATACCTGGCTGGATGGGTATAGTCCTGGTGTTCCTAATCGTAAAACAAATATTTATGATGAAGGAAATTTGCTGGCATTTGTTACTGATATGTTTATCAGAAAAAATACTGCTAACAAACATTCTCTGGATGATGTAATGCGATATTTATATACAGAATTTGCATTAAAAAATAAAGGATATTCCGATCTTGATTACAAAGGAATTGTTGAACACTTCGCAAATGCATCGTATGATGAAATATTTAACAATTATATTAATGGTGTAAGTAATTATGAGCCTTTATTACGTGACGCCATGAACTATATCGGCTGTGAATTAACACTTAGGCCTTCTTCCAAATTTTATGAGCATGGCTTGGGAATAAAAGTGCAGGAAGTATCCGGGGTATGTAAAATTACTGCAGTGTATCTGGGTTCTGTTGCCGACAAAGGAGGGATTACTATTAATGATGAAATCCTTATCTTAAATAAAATGCAGATAAAACCGGATGGTTCAGCGGCCGGTTTCAGTGAGTGGTGTAATTATTTTGCTGCTAAAGAGCCTTCTACTCCATTTGTTTTTACTATAGCTACTAATGGAATTACAAAACAGATTGAACTTCAGCCTCAGGCAAACACATATTATAAAATCGCTGAAATGAAAAAACAAACAGCAGTGGATGAACAGCAAAAGAGTAACTTTGAGATCTGGAGCAAAAATAAATTTTAACAATAACAAAAACTAAAATGGAACCAACAGAAATAACAAATGGAATGGAGCCTGTAAAACGCCCTGTATTTTTAACAGTATTGTGTGTTTTGACTTTTATCTCCGCAGGTATTGGATGTTTTTTTTCACTTTTTACACCATTATTTGCTGATACATTTATTGAATTTTTACACAACAGTCCTAACTATGATGAAACACAAATGGCCGATACTATAAAAGTATTGCAGGCAGGATGGGGATATTACGCACCTGCATTTTTACTGGCTTTGGGTTCATTAGCAGGTGCTATGTTAATGTGGAATTTAAAAAAGATCGGCTTTCATTTTTATGCAGCGTCCAACCTGGCATTGATATTTCTTCCCACGCTTGTATTAAGCTTGCCAATCAGCTGGTTTGGTGTGGTGATCACAGCAGCTTTTATCACCATGTATGCTGTTAATTTAAAACACATGTCCTGATAAATGTTAATTGTTTTTGAAAATTAGTTTTGGTTACGTTGATAAATAGGATTTATTTAGCTAAGTTTTTAAATCATTGTCGAACTTAAACCAAAACTATGAAACTAACCATTACACGCCAGGAGGATTATTCAAGAGGACAGCTATTGCTTCGCTCCTTTTTCGGATTTATCTACATGATATTTCCTCACATATTCATTATGATGTTCTGTAATATCTGGGCAAGTATTTTGTCTTTTATTTCGTGGTGGGTAATACTATTTACAGGCAGATATCCACAAACATTTTTTGATTATCAGGTAAAAATGCTGCGCTGGAGCGTTCGCCTTACTGCACGTATGCGTAACCTGGTTGATGGCTATCCTGCATTCATGCCCAGCGGTACTGATGATCTAACTCAATTGGAAGTTACTTATCCTGAAAGCTTAAGCAGAGGGACTCTTTTATTGCGTGCATTTTTTGGATGGTTATATATCCTTATTCCGCATGGATTTATGTTATTTTTTCGTGCACTTTGGGGTTCTATCTTAAGTTTTATAGCATGGTGGGCAGTTATTTTTACAGGTCGTTATCCTGAATCCATGCATGCATTCCAGGTAGGCACTATTCGTTGGGGAACACGTGTAAACCTGTATGTTGCTAATATGACAGATAATTATCCTCCATTTAACGGAAACGAATAATTTAAACTATTATGATGGAAGAAAGCAAAGCCTATTATCCACTGCCTCAACCTGAGGAATTGACCAATAAAGAAAAAGATGATGCCATGGGCGGATATCTTATGATGTTTGCAGCATTGGCAGTAGGCTTGCCTTTACCCATCATTAACCTGATCGCATCCATTATTTATTATTATACCAATAAAACAAACAGCCGTTTTGTGAGATTTCATACTTACCAGGCAATGATCTCCCAGCTGCCATTAACGCTGCTTAACGCGGTGTGTGTGGGATGGGGTGTGCGAATACTTGTTTCCACATCATGGCATGTTAGTCCCGAATTTATAGGTTATGCAATGATGCTGGCAGTAGCCAATCTGGTGTATATCATCTTTGGTATTATATCTGCTGTAAAAGCAAGTAAAGGTAGAATGTATTATTACTGGATCTTCGGACGTATGGCCTACGAGAAAGTTTTTACGATCCGACCTGAGGTTATTACACAACAAGCTACCAATCAACCGCCACGTATATGAGCAGTGTATTAAAACACAATTTAAAATACGGAACCATCCTTCTCGTGATCTTCGGTTTATTATGGGGTGCTTTTGCATTGATCCCCTGGGGAGCATTATTTTCAGGTGTGGCAGATGCAGGTATTTCCATTGATCAGGAAGAAAAATTAGGAAAAGTATTGGTTGAAAATGTAATGGAAGCAGGAGAAGGTTCACAGCAATTACTTCATAATCCTGCTTTGGATTCGGCTATGAATGATATTAATAGCCGTTTATTGACCAGTCTGGGACCTACCGACTACAATTACAAAATCCAGGTGATCAACAATGAAGAAATAAATGCTTTTACACTTCCCGGAGGATATATTTTCATTAATAAAGGATTGATCAGTTTTTGTGATAGCCCCGAAGAAGTAGCTGCTGTTCTTGCTCATGAAATAGGGCATGCGGAAAAACGGCATGTAGTGGATAAATTAGCAAAAGAATTGGGGATCACGATTTTATTCTCAGTACTTACAGGTGGGGATGCGACATTGCTGCATGAAGTGTTTAAATCTGCCACTTCAACGATGTTTGATCGTGAACAGGAAAAAGAAGCCGATGCATTTTCATTTCCATTGATGGAAAAAGCACATCTTAACCCGCAAACAATGGCCGTATTTTTCAGGAAACTCACACGGAAACATGGTGATGCCGGTGAAGCAATGGAATTATTACAAACTCATCCTAATAATGCTTCTCGAATAAAAGCAGCGTTAGAGTATAAAGCTGCTCAGGGGTTTACTGCTCAGAATTTTAAAATTGATTGGAAAAGAGTTCAACAGTCTGTTATGTAAGGTTGTTTTACTCACCACAGAGGCACAGAGTTCACAGAATTTCACAGAGATTTTTACTAAAAATTAATTTTTAGACAACTTTGAAAATTCTTCTGTAACGAGTGATACTAACTGTTCTGTAATATTTTCACAGTGAAAATTTACCAATAATCCTTTTGGCTTTCCTGTAAGCTTTAAATACGATAAAAGCTGTGCTTTATACAATGGAATCATTTGTTCTACTGCCTTCTCTTCAACAATTATTAAATCGTTTACAAGCAAATCAAGTTTTAAGCTTCCTCCCAAATCCCTGCCTTTATAATGTACCGGAACATATATTTGTGATTTCACAAGTAATCCGGCACTTCTCATCTCATCAATAAAACAAGGCTCATAAACTGATTCGAGTAATCCTGGACCCAGATGTTTATGCACTTCGATAGCACAACCAATTATTTTATATGAAATATCGTTTATGTATTTTTGGCTACTCATCTCTGTGTTTCTTGTGTTCTCCGTGTCTCCGTGGTTTTACTTTTGTCATGAAATAAATCAATGCACATAACTTCCGGCATTGATATCAATGGTGCAATCTGTTGCATGGTCACCAAGCCCGCTTGATAAAAATACCACAAAAGGAGAAATATTTTCAGGCTGTGTTAAAGAAGGTAAAGCAAGATCATTCAATACATAAGCTTCACCGTATTCATTTATAAAATCCTGCGCCATATCAGTTTGTACAAATCCCGGAGCAATTAAAAAAGCCTTGATCCCTTTTTTCCCATATCCTCGTGCAATGGAACGGCTAAGCGAAACCAATCCTCCTTTGGATGCAGCATACGCAATATATTCCGGAGTATCGCCTCTGAATGAAGCGCGTGAGGCAATCGTTATGATCCTTCCTTCCTTTCGCTCAGTAAAATGATGTATCGCTTCTCTGCATAATATTCCAACTGCATCTAAATTGATACGCATGGTTTTATCCCAATCATTGTCCCAATCTTTATCCAAACCATCAACAGGTGAAGAAAGTGACACACCCGCATTATTAACCAATACATCTATATGTTTAAATGAATCTAAAACATTGCTGAATAATTTTCTGCATTCATTTTTATTTTCAAGATCCGCTTTAAAGATAGCAGCCCTGTTTCCAATCTGTTCTGCTAATTTTTCTGCTTCTTCTTTATTCCTATTATAATGTATGGCCACCCTTGCTCCCGCTGCTGCAAGTTTTTCAGCAAGGGATTTTCCAATGCCGCGGCTTGCACCGGTAACTAACACATTTTTACCTTTTAGATCAATAACCATAAACAGCGTTATATTATTTCATTGCGATCACACTGATCTCAACATTTACATTTAAAGGTAACTTTGATACCTCTACTGTTTCACGCGCAGGATAATCACCACTAAAAAATGAACCGTACATTTCGTTTACTGAAACGAAATCATTCATACTTTTTAAGAAAATAGTGGTTTTAACAATGTGAGAAAAGTCCATTGCAGCATCAGTTAAAATACCTTTTAAATTTTCCATCACTTGTTTTGTTTCAGCCTTGATATCACCCACAACTAGTTCTCCTGATACGGGGTTCTTGGCAATTTGTCCGCTTACAAAAAGCATATTGCCGGCCAGCACTGCCGGACTATAAGGACCGATTGGTGCCGGTGCTTTTTTTGATGTGATAATTTTTTTCATGATTTACAAATTACAAATTTGTACAAATGTACAAATGTTAAGATATACCTAAAAGCTCATTTTTACACACACAGATTTGTATATTAGTCCGTCGCGGCGGAAAATTGGTATTTAGTAGAGATTAGTAATCAAACCAGCTTCTTCTTCTGCTCAATTTCAGATCCTGCAATACAGATGATTTTACATTGATCTCAAGTGAAAAACTCTGACGGAAACCAAAGGGGACCCAATTGAAACGCATTTCCCAACAATGCAGGTTGCGATAAATATTAATAGAGGTCAGTGTTAATTCCTCACGGGTAAAATCATAACCGGAAGTAACACCTATTTTCCAGTTTTTTGTAAGGCTCAGATCTCCATTAAAAGAAGCCGATTGTGTGATCAATTCTTTCAACCCCGGCTTGCTGTAATTTAAATTGTAATAAATGGTCAGGTTCCAGGGTACGGAAAAATCAACATAAGCATCAGGATGTGCATTGATATAATCCAGTTCATCTTGTGTAGCAACAGCACTGGCTTTTGGTTTGTCCTTGCTTTTATTTCTTAAATTAGTGCTTACTGCTAAATTAGCATTCACCAATCGGCCAATGCGGTCATTGTTCCATTCATATTTTTCAATGCGTGCTCCGGCTGAATCTATTTGATAAGGATCCAACGTTCCTACTGCATTTATATCAAGGACCTTAAATAATTTAGTACGGCCGTTTAAATTAATAGTACTCCAATTATAATTTTTTGCAGCCAAATTATAGGAAACACCAATATTGAAACTTTCGATCAATGATACTTTCTTATCTACTCTGCCGGAATCTGTTTTCTGGCGAACTTTTGCTTCTATTGAATTATTCAAACTAAAACCAACTAAACCTGATCGCCCTGCTGCAGGTGACCCATAAATACCATCCTGGAAAATAGAATATTGTTGAGTATTTCCTGCAACATCACTTTGTACATTTCTATAATATCCATATTGGCTTTCACTAAAATCCGGGCGATAACTGGCGCTTAAAACAGGTGTAGCAACATGCCGGATCTGTTTCAAGTATTTTGTTTTATAAAAATAATCTCCATATAAACGAGTACTTAATCCAACCGATGTGCTATAATCAGTTGCCATTTTAGTGCTGCTGACGGTGTCAATAATAATAGCATTTGCAGTAGGATCATAACGTTTTTGTATTGTTCTGAAATAAATATTGCTCGCTGCATTTACACTTGGAGTTAAGGTAAAATATTTTAATACATTCAATGAAGTATTTATAGGCACATTAATGCGAACCCCATTTCGCATCTGTTCCAAAGTTTGTTCTTTAAAAAGTAAAGAATCGTAGGTATTTATTTCATTGCGTGCATTGGCAGTAGCGCTTATTCCCAATTTATCATACCATTTGTTTCCCACACTTGTCTTGCTTTTAAATGGATAGATCCGGTTCATGTTCAATGCAAGCTCAGGTAAACTGATATCTATTTTTTTAGTGATCGTATTTTGACTATGGCGGGCATTGGCAGAAAAATTAAACGGTGTTCCTGTAAATGATTTTGAATAGGCAATGTTGGATTGAAATGTATTGGATAAATAATCTCCTGTTACATTTCCATTGTATTTGTTAAATGAGCTGCTGCCTGCATTCACATTTGCCGAAAACTGACTGCTGGGGTGCGCTTTTGCATCCTGTGAATGATTCCACCGGACAAAAAAATCATTTCGTGTGATTGAATTAGGCAACTCTCGGTCGCCTTCAATAATACGAGAATAACTGATATTTACTCCCCCATTGTATCGATAACGTTTTCTATAATTACTGTTAGCCTTCGCACCAAATCCTCCATTCGAATAAACATCCCCTCTCAAAGCAAGGTCAACGTACTCACCCGCACCAAAATAAAAACCACCATCTCTTAAAAAAAATCCCCAGTTAGCAGATTCACCATAAGTAGGTAAAAGAATTCCGGAAGCACGTCCCTTTTTATTCGGAAAATAACCGAAGGGAATAGCTAATGGTGTTGGAATATCTGCAATATACAGATCGGCAGGGCCTGTAATGATCTTGTCATTGGGGATCACTTTGATCTTTTTTGCTCCAATATAATAATGAGGATGCCGAAGATCACACGTGGTATACTTTCCATGAGATACATAATACACATTATTGGTATCCTTTTTTATATCACGTCCATGAATGTAACCCTCCCCCTGCTGGGTGATCACATCTTTGATCTTTCCCTTTTTAGTATCGAAGTTGTAGGTAATATGGCCGGCCGTGAATTTATCTATTCCCTGTTCAAATACCGGTTGTTGAACATCTTTGCCTAAACTGTCCTTTGTCCCGCTGGCATGTACTAATTTACTTTTAAAATCGATCTCTATAAATCCTGCGTTAAGTTTTAAATCCTCATATAGTACTCGAGCATTTCCATATAGGTACGCTTTTTGATTAATCATGTCCACTACCATGGAATCATCGGCTGTATAATGTACTTTTTCCTTTAAAAATGAGTTGGCGGGAGCAGCCTTTACAATTGTATCGGCAGGTTGAAATGCAAATCCGGCGCTTGTTACACTTATTAACAAACTAAGGAGGATAAAAAATGATTTTGATGAAATTACACGCAATTTTTACAGCTAATTTTGTGTTATACCATTACTTAATTCAAAAAAACATGAACTTTATACAGGTTAATGCCGATAGAGTAGCTGTTATAGTTCAAAAGCCAATAGCGCATTGGACTATTACAGATACCGTATCGGTATTATTAGTGATTTAAAGCTTAAAACTACTTAAAAAAAACAAGCTGGCTTTAGGGCTGATAATAGTTTTGCTAACCATCAATTGTGAATCTGCATCTGTGAAAAAATACATCCAACTGTCACTTATCCTTTTTAGTTGCATTTTGGTGAGCTCCCACTCTCCAAAATTCAAGCCAGTATTTGCTATTAAAACCATAGTGATTGATCCCGGACATGGAGGGAAAGACCCCGGATGCCATGGCAGTAAGTACAAAGAGAAGGATGTGGCCCTTGCTGTTTCCCTTAAGTTGGGTAAATACATTGAGGAGAATATGAAGGATGTAAAGGTAATTTACACCCGAAAAACTGATGTTTTTGTGGAATTGCAGCAACGTGCTGAAATTGCTAATCGGGCTAAAGCCGACCTTTTTATTTGTATTCATTGCAATTCTGCCTGTGTTCGTGATAAAAAAACGAAAAAGGACATTTGTAAAGAAGAGGTACGCGGAGCAGAAACCTATATCATGGGTATCAAAAATGAAAAGGGTAAATTAGATGTTGCCCATCGGGAAAACTCAGCTATTTTACTGGAAGATAATTATGTGCAAAAGTACAATGGATTTGACCCAAATTCAGATGAATCTTACATCATCATGAGTATGTTTACCGATACCTATCTTGATCAGAGCCTGAATTTTGCTTCTAAACTTCAAAATCAATATAAAGGCAAAGCCGGAAGGGTGGACAAAGGAGTTAAACGAGCCAGTTTGTGGGTATTGTGGCGTACTTATATGCCTAGTGTATTGACCGAGATCGGCTATTTGACCAATCCGCAGGAAGAACAATTTTTAGGTTCGGTAAGAGGGCAGGATTATATAGCTTCAGGTATTTTTAAAGCTTTCCGCGAATACAAAGATGAGATTGAGGGTGCAGTAAAAAAGTACGATGATGATTTTGAAAAACTGGAGCCTTACAAAATGACAAAAGAAGATTCCCTGGAAGTAGAGAGCCTGAAAAAAACAGCTCTTCCTGAAAGAAAAGACAGTATTGGCATTCAAATGATTGAGATAAAGGATGAGCCTAAAAAAACTACACCGGACGATAAAAAATTAACAGATACAATAGCCAAAATTGAAGCAAAGAAAGAGGAAACAAAAGAGCAAAAAACAGAACCTGTTATCAAAGAAGAAAAAAAAGAGCCTGTAACTTCTGCGGTCATTTATAAAGTACAGATCATATCTTCGGATAAAAAACTTCCATTGGATAGTGACAAATTTAAGGCCATGGAAAAACCGGGTGAGTATATGGATAAAGGTATTTATAAATATACGACGGGCGAATTTGAAAAAATTGAAGATGCTATAAAACTACAAAACCAACTGCGAAAAAATGGGTTTAAAGATGCATTTGTGATCGCGATGCAAAATGGAAAAAGGGTTCCTTTGAAATGACACTACTTAATCCTTAATTATTTTCCTCACTTCAGTTTTATCAGCAGTATTAACTTTTATAAAATATATACCCGCAGCAATTGATGATAATTCAATGTCAAGTGTTTCACCCGGATTAACAATATTTGTTTTATTCATCAACTCTTTACCGCTGATATCAAATACAATGTAATTCAGTTTAGTTTGCTGCTCATAAAATTTAATTGTGACCTTATTTTCCGCAGGTTGAGGATAAACAGCTTGTACCAAACCACTATTGATTGCTTTAAGTGCCGACATACCGGTTGTAATATTACAAGCAGATGTTAAAAATTTAGACAACATTCTGATATAAGCTGCCTGTGTATAAATACCCGGCTCGGTGATCGTCCATGAATTAATGGGCCAGCTGGTATTAAAATCTTTCCATGATTTTTGTATCGGTTGGTTTTTAGGAGGATCAAGGCTTTCAGCAGTACATTTTGCATTATTGGATGCGCCACCGCAACCTGTAGGGCAACAAGCATCCCAATCATAACTCGGATTAACACCACCCGGAACAAAGCCGGGAGCCGGACCGTAGGTAGATACTCCTACTTCATCCCACAATGCGCTTCCATCATAAAACCAACTGTGATAAACAGATGTAACAGAATTCTCTGCACCAAATTTTCCCATATTCGTTAAATAGGTCTTTGAGTTTGGATTCACCCCATGAAAATTATGTACAAAGCCTGATGCGGCATTTTTATAATTAGTGGCGTTGGTTGCATCTAAATTAAAATGATTCATAGATAACAACATATTCGCCTGATGGCCCTTGGTGGTATTGCTTCCCCAGGTATAATTGTTATCAGATAAATATGCCCTGTAAGCATCTGTTTTATTAGTATAGGCAGGTAAATTATCCCCATTATTTGTTTTTAAAGAATTGCTGTAAGTAGTATTAATCGCATTTTTTACAGAAGCAGTTGCACCCGGAAGATTTGCATAATACAGCAATGCATCCTGTTGTGTGGGTTCAAAAGGATATGCATACGTCCATTGGATCAAATGCATCTGGTTATAATTATTATCCACATACGTTTTATATGTAGCGGTGCCTGTGAGAGCATATAAAAAAACCGCAGCGGCAAATTTCCTTGAAGATGTTCCATACGCATCCACTTCCTGTTCTCCTGCAGCAAGTATACCTGTATTATTAAAAGTGACGGAAGGATTTGCATTGGCCCACGTCCAGGCATTAACAGCAGCTGTTTGCAAGGTTGTTGCATAAGCCGTTTGACCAACAGCGTTAAATTGAATAGCAGCTAAAGCAAAAATACCTGAAGCGCAATATGTTGCTGAAGTAGTAGCAGGACCGTACCTTCTTACAGCTGCATCTGCTGAAGGAGGACTTGCGCTTCCTCCACCTATCACACTTAATACTGAGCCATTGGAATTTTGCATTTTTAGCAGCCAATCCAATTCAAACTTTATTTCATCCAGCAGATCAGGTATTCCGTTCCCTGATTCCGGAATGTTATAATTATCAAACCAGGCTGAAGGATTTTCTTCATAAGCCAGCAACATATCAATAACGGTACTCCATGTAAAATTCACATATTTATTATAATCACCAGCATCATACCAGCCACCAGAAAGATTTTTAGAAGTAGAAATGTTGGTATTATTATACAATCTACAATCGGTATCCTGTTGTGTTCCAATATGGCTTGCACCATCGACATAACCTGTATCGGCATAAGGATATTGTTTTGCAAAACCACAACGCTGATAATAGAAAGTGCGCATAGCACGCTTTAACACCTCACTATAAACACAATTGTTGATTTCAAAACGATAGGAACCTACATTATTAGTTGGATCATAAACATAATAGCTTCCCGGTGTTGTATAAGAAGAAAAATCAAACCAAAATGCTTTATCACCTGATTGTGCATGTGTTGCGCCTCCGTTCCAGATAGTGATCGTTGCACTAAATACAACAGCATCAGTGATCCAGTTACGTAACTGGTAAGTAGTACCCGGTGTAAATGAAAGCGCTGCATTATATCCAGTTTGTGGGTCACTGATCACAGCTATTTTCTCATCAGCTGGCCTATAACCAAACTGGTCGATTTTTATAAATTGCGAAATTGTCCCCGGACCCGAATAACCTGAAACTGCATATAAAATAAGGAGAATAATAAGTTGTGGTCTTATACTGATTTTCATGAGATGAAGTTTTGCTCATCCCAAATATAAGCTAAAGAAAATGCAATTAAAAATATACTTTTCAGTAATGCAAAAAATAGCTACTGCAAAAGAATTTGCTCAATTAGCTGTCTTTCTTTCCGGTGAGGAAGCGGGTTATATAACCGGCACTGTAATTCCAATTGATGGCGGGTTTGTAAAGAAAAGTTTTTAGAAAGTCTCATTAGCGCTTAATAAAAATTCAACATTTGTTATATAAAAAGCCTATAAGATATTTAATAGTTGTATATTTGAAACGCACCTGCAGCAATAATATAATATTCATTTCCTCTATGCAGACAAAGGAATATATATATAAATCATGAAAAAAAATTACAACTTTTTATATGCTGTTTTAATCCTGTTTCCTTTTATGGGGTTATCCCAAACAGCTTCTTGGTCACTATTAACTAGTGGTACTACCACTAACTTATTAGGTGTTAGTGCTCCAACATCAGCAGTATGCTTTGTTTGTGGCGCTTCGGGAACAATATTAAAAACAATCAATGGAGGTGCTTTGTGGACTCCCCAAACAAGCGGGACAGGTAATTCTCTTTATTCAATCTTTTTTTTAGATGTAAATATAGGTTTTGCTGTAGGCGATAATGCAACTGCACTAAAAACTATAAATGGCGGAGCTTTGTGGACACCAATGAATACTGGTGCAAGTACATCTGATGCCTTCAGATCTATACAGTTTTTTGACCAGAATACAGGATATATTACTGGAGGAACCGTTTCATCCGGTATTATACTTAAAACAACAGATGGTGGTACAACGTGGAATACATTAAACACATCTTCTACTAACAGTACTGGTATTTATTCTGTTTTTTTCACTTCTGCTATGGATGGATATGCCACAGATGCTAGCGGTAAAATAACCATTACAAGCAATGGGGGAAATAGCTGGTCTTCTCAAACAAGTGGCACTACCAGTCTTCTATGGGATTCTTATTTTACGAGCCCTAGTACTGGAATTATAGTGGGATATAATGGAGTAATAAGAAAAACAACCAATTATGGTGCTCAATGGAATGGGATTCTGAGTGGAACCAATGATTATCTTTTTGGAGTTGATTTTTATGATGCAAATAATGGATTTGTAGTAGGAGGAAATCCAACTAACAATACTGGAAGTATTTTAAGAACAGTTGATGGTGGTAACACATGGTCAGTTTATACACCGGGAACTTCATTACTTTATCGGGTAGATTTTGTGAATGCCAATACCGGTTATGCTGCTGGCTGGACTGGAACTATTTTGAAATATAGCTCTACCGTGGGGATAACTAAAACAGAAAGTGAATTTAGTTTGTTTATTAGTTACCCGAACCCCTTCAATTTGAATACAACTATTGATTGCAATAACTATGTATTTAAACAAAATGCTTTTGTGGAACTATATGACATAACAGGGAAAGTTGTTAGAACCGAGAAATCAAATGGTAAAGACAGCAAGATTGTTATTGAAAAAAATGATATGGCTTCGGGATTATACTTGTATAAGGTATATGATGGAAGTGTAATGGTAGGAAAAGGGAAAATGATTGTTCAATAAATTTACAAATTCGATAATAAAAAACGGGGTAAATTTTACCCCGTTTTTTATTATCGAATTTTTCGCACAACAAGCCACTAAACTAGCAATAAAACCATTATTTTATTTACATTTGTTTTAGAATGTCGGCTGAAAAAATATATACAAAATCGAGTATCTTTATCTATCAATGTTTGTTTACAATAGTGTCATTACTAAAGGTATTGATTCGTTCAAAATTTACGACTAATATACCTAAAGGTAATGAGGAATCATGCCTTATTCTTGGAAATGGCCCTTCCCTAAATGTGTCTTTACAAAAACATCCGGAATTTTTCAAACAACACAAATTAATTTGTGTAAATAGTTTTTCAATAACTGATTTATATGAGTTATTAAAACCAAGTTATTACGTGATACTTGATCCAAGATTTTGGTTTGCAGATGACCAAGTCAATATTAGCTCAATCGAATCAATTAAGATAAAAACTAAATGGCAATTAACATTATTTGTACCTTATTTGGCAAAAAAATCAAATCGAATAAAAACTATAATAGATAATCCTAATATAAGAATACATTATTTCAACTATACTGTATTTAAAGGTTTTGAATCAATTGCATTTAGATTTTATAAACAAAATCTGGCAATGTCACAAAGCCAAAATGTTCTTGTCGGCGCTTTATTTCTATCAATAAATATGGGATTTAAAAAAATCTATTTATTTGGTGCAGATCACAATTGGCATAATACTTTGTTTGTTACTGAAGCTAATATTCCTTGTATAAAAAATGTTCATTTTTATGAAACTGAAGAGCAGGTAGAATACAGACCTTTGTATAAAGGCCCTCATACAACAGAAATATTTCGAATGGATGAAATACTTGAAGCCTTGAGTAAAACATTTTATGGATATTATGCTATTAATCGTTATGCAAAACACATGAACTGTGATGTCTATAATGCAAATGAAAACTCCGCTATCGATTCATTTGAGCGAATTAAAATAAAAGATATAAGTACTAATTAAAAAAATACTCTTTCTATGAAACCTGTTGCAATAAATGAATATTTCAATATAAATAATCCTTGGACCAAGCGTCTTTTGGGTTTAGATAATTTTCAAAAAAAACGTGATGTTCAGCAAATTGAAAACGAGTACAACCTTGATAAATATGCTAAACTACTTATGTTTGATTTCAAAACTGTTGAAGAATATAAAACAAAAGAATTTGAACAAGCCGGACTACATCCTGTAACTGGAGAAATGGTTATTTCACATGGCGACAATATTTTCAAAACCACTGTTGCAGATATGCGAAAACAATATTGTGATATTATAAAAAATAAAACTCAAAAATATTCATCGAAAAATATATTTGAACTAGGATGTGGATATGGGTATACTTTATCCTTACTGAATGGCAATACTTATGGAGGAGAATACTCTAAAAATGCTGTAAAACTTGCAAAGAATTTGGGATTGAATGTTTCTGAATTTAATTATTATAACGCAGAGGATTATAATTTTATTAAACCGGATACAACTATTTTGACAGTGCATAGTATCGAACAGATACCAGACGCAACTGTTATTATCGATAATCTGGAAAAACAAAAAGATAAAATCAATTATGTTATTCATTTGGAACCAACTGTTGTAAATGAAAGAACCTCATTACTAGGTTTAATGAGGAACAAATACATGGAATTAAATGATTACAACAGAAATTTAATTTATGTTTTAAAAGAACGAAAAAACATAGAAATCCTGGAATTAGAAATTGATCTATTTGGCTTAGTCCCTTTGAACACAACCAACTTAATTGCCTGGAGATTTAAAAAATAAAATGTCTTTACAACCTCAAATTGGTATTATTACTCAGGCCCGTATGACAAGTACGCGCCTGCCGGGAAAAATTTTCAAGAAAATAAACGAAAAAACATTACTTCAATATCACATCGAGCGTTTACAAAAAACAGGATTTGATATTGCAATTGCAACAACAACAAATAATACAGACAATTGTGTTTGTGAATATGCTCATTCAAAAAATATAAAATTTTATCGCGGAAGCGAAAATAATGTATTAAGTCGTTTTTATGAAACGGCCACACAATTTAAATACGATATAATTGTTAGGGTTACATCTGACTGTCCTCTAATTGATCCTCATTTGTTAAGAAATGGAATTGAGAAATATTTAAAATTAAACAATCCAAATTTATATTTGAGCAATGGGCTTGAACGCACTTTTGCCAGAGGCTTTGACTTTGAGATATTCAGCTATCAATTATTATCTGAAGCCTTTGAAAAGGCTTCCACTGAAGAAGATCTAGAGCATGTAACACCTTTTATCTGGAAAAATAAATCCGGTAAAATTGATTTTTATCATTTTAAACAAGCAGAAGATAATAGTAAATTTAGAATTACAGTTGATACAGTGGATGATTTTGAGCTTATCAAACAATTAATTGAAAAATATAATGCAGATAAATTACCGTATAATGAAATTGAAAAAATTCTTTCAAATGATCCGGAATTGATCGCATTAAATTCACATATCAAACAAAAAAAAATATAATATGAGTAGCTTAGTAATTGACCAAAAAAAATTTCAAAGCAATGGCTATTTATTGGTACCAAAGGTATTTAGCGGCTCTGAAATTGAACAATTCAGGAAACTTGTGTATGAACAATACGAAATTGATAAAAGTAAAAAGTTAGATTTTCAATTACCTAATCTTCCTAGTAAAGCTAAGTATAATAAAGGGGATCTATTGAGCAAAGAAAAACTGTACCCAATTTTATTGGATGAACGCATATTAAAAATTGCGCGAACCATTTTAGGCAGTAATGACATTATTTACTTTGGTGATAGTTCTTATCAAATTGGAACAGGCTTAAGAGGTTTTCATAGGGATAACATTGACCGAACTGATTTGAATGGGCCAGATTGGAAAGGAGAATATACACTTATTCGACTGGGGATTTATTTACAAAATCACAAAGATTATAGCGGGGGGTTAAAAATAAAAGAAGGAAGCCATAAAAATGCAGATGGAAAAGCTGTTTTTGTTGGAAATGAAATTGGTGATGTTGCTGTTTGGAGTTTAAAAACATTGCATAGCGGAAACGCGGTACGATTAAAGTTTTTTCCAGATTTCTCAATCAATAAAGCTGGAAGAGAAGGAATGGTACCTGCATTTCTAAAAAAGGATCAACAACATGAACGCCTTTCTTTATTTATGACATTCGCATTAAAATCAAGCCACCTGAACAGATACATCAATGAATATTCATTGAAAAGAAATGATACACTTGAAAATTTAAGAGCCTCAAAATATTCACCTGATGCCTTAGAACTTGCTAAACAAAATAAGGTGGAGGTCATGAAATTAGTTCCGGAACAAAACGAATAGTTTTATAAAATTGTGACTAATTTAGCAGTACTTAAAGTTAATAATATATGAATGCCAATAGCGTAGTTTTAAATAAATATAAATTTTATGAAATAGCCAAAAAACCAACAAGGGTTAATTTGGAGAAATACTATGCCGAAAAATATTATCAAACCAATAAAGGTTCCTATGAAATAAGCTACTCTGAAGAGGAGCTTTTGTATTTTAAAAATAAAAACGAGCAAAAATATTGGGTTATCAAGACATTGATCAATTCAAATAATGCGCAACCATCACTTCTGGATATTGGGTGTGGGGAAGGTTTTACTCTAAAATATTTTAAAGAAAAAAACTGGAATATTAGAGGAATAGATTACAGTGATTTCGGTTGTAAAAAATTTAATGCTGATTGCCTTCCTTATCTCCTGATAGGTGATATACATCAGCAAATGCTTCCATTAATTAATTCCAATAGCCGTTTTGATGTTATTTGGCTTGACAATGTATTAGAACATGTTTTAGACCCTTTACATTTATTAAAAGAATGCAAAAAACTTTTAAAAGAAACCGGTGTGCTTGTTATAGAAGTTCCGAATGATTTCTCTGTGTTGCAACAATTTTTAAAAAATAAAAAATATATAAACTCTGATTTTTGGGTGGTAATACCCGATCACATTTCTTATTTTAATCATGAAGGGCTTAGTGCTATTGCTGCTGAGGCAAGATTTAAAAATAGTTTTACTATGGGTGATTACCCTATTGATTTTAATTTAGTGAACCCTGATACAAATTACAATCAAGACAAAACAAAAGGCAAAAATGCGCATCAGTCGCGGATTGAAATTGATAATTTAATGCATTCAATATCAGTAGAAAAAACAGTAAATTATTATAAAGCACTCGCAGATCTGGGACTTGGCAGACAAATAATTACCTTTCTAAAACATGCCTAAAGAATGAAATTTAAAGTATTAAATAAAAATATATTCTCATTTAATAACTATGAGATTCTTCCTTTCAGGGACGAAGACAAACTTAAAATTAAAGAATGGCGAAACCTGCAAATGGATGTGCTAAGGCAAAAAAAGCTTCTTACTGATTCAGACCAGATAAATTATTTCAACAATTATGTTTTGCCAACTTTTGAGCAGGAAGCACCAAAAATAATGCTTTTTAGTTTTTTGGAAGATAAAACCTGTATTGGATATGGAGGTCTTACAAACATTGATTGGGAAAGCAAACATATTGAGATGTCATTTTTAATTGATCCACAACGCTTGCAGCCAGGTACGTATAAAAAAGACTTCTCCGCCTTTATCACCTTAATAAAAATGGTTGTATTTGAGGAATTAAAATTTAATAGAATATTTACCGAAACATACGATATACGTCCGCTCCATATCAGTATTTTAGAAAAAAATGGTTTTAAACTAGAAGGTAGAATGGTGGAACATATTTTAATAAATGGAAAATTCACTGATTTGCTAATACATAGTTTTTTAAAAAAAGATTATTATGCTTAAAGGAAAAAGAGTTTTTATAAGTGGTGGAAACGGAGTAATTGGCAATGCTTTAGTAGATATGCTTTATGAGCAAGGAGCCATTATTTATGTTGGTGATTTAAAACCACGTCCTTTGAACTGGGCGAAAGATATTATTTACCGACAAGGAGATTTAAATTACATTACAAAAGAAGAACTTGATAATTTTAATCCCGAATACTTTTTTCATCTTGCTGCAACTTTTGAACGATCAAGTGAAACATATGAATTTTGGGAAGAAAACTATAGTCATAATGTTCATTTAAGCCACCATTTAATGTCTTTGTTAAAAGACAGTGACCAGCTTAAAAAAGTCATTTTTGCATCTAGCTACCTTATTTATGACCCTAAGTTATATTGTTTTGACAAACCTGCTGAGAAGGCATACAGATTAAAAGAAAATGACCCCATTTATCCAAGAAACCTTACGGGAGTTGCCAAACTAAATCATGAAATTGAGTTGCGTTTCCTGGAGGGATTCAAGCATGATAAATATCAAACTATTTCGGCAAGAATTTATCGCAGTTACGGAAAAAATTCACGTGATATCATTTCCAGGTGGATACGCAGTTTACTAAATAATGAAACCCTTGCTGTATTTAAAAAAGAAGGTTTATTTGATTATATATTTGCTGATGATGTTGCTGAAGGTCTGGTCAGATTAGCAAACCATCCAACAGCCAAGGGTATTTATAATTTAGGAAATGATAATGCAAGAAAGGTTGAGGAGGTATTGTCAATTTTAAAAATGCATTTTCCTAATCTAAAATATATTGAACAAAACAGTGATATTGCTTTTGAAGGCTCCCAGGCCAATATGGATTATTACAATAAAACTATTGGTTGGAAGCCACAACAACAGCTTGAAACAACAATTCCTAAAATAATAGAATACGAAAAAAATAAAAAAAGTGAAACTTCCGATAATGAAAAGGTTGGCGTTCTGGTAACGAGTATTTCAAAAAAAATCGGATTATTAAAAGCTGTAAAAAAGGCTTGCAACAAGTTGGGAAGCAATACTATTTTAATTGGTGGAGATGTAAACAAAAATGCGATCGGAAAATATTTCGTAGATGTATTTTGGGAAATGCCTCCTATTAAAGAGCTAAATGCCGCCAATGTAATTACTTATTGCAAGACCAATCAAATAAAATTAATTATTCCCTCCAGGGATGGCGAGCTTCCTTTTTGGTCTTCAATAAAAAAAGAATTATTATCTAACGGAATACATATAATGGTCAGCAATTCTGATTCAATAGATATTTGCATTGACAAACTTAAATTTTTTGAAACCTTAAACAAATTAAATATTCCTGCTATTACAACTACCACTACTATTGACACATTGAAAAATGCAAATACTTACGTTGTTAAAGAACAATTTGGAGCAGGTTCTTTGAGTATCGGGTTAAATTTATCAAAGGAGCAAGCGATTGAACATGCTAAGAAATTAGAACATCCGATATTTCAACCTTACATTATTGGTAAAGAAATAAGCATTGATGTTTACATTGACAATACAGGAAAAGCCAAAGGTTCGATAGCAAGAAGCAGAGATCTGGTTGTTAACGGAGAATCTCAAATTACAACAACTATTTACGATTTAAAGCTTGAACAATTATCAGTTAACCTGGTTGAAAAAATAAAATTATCAGGCCATATTGTTTTGCAGGTTTTGCTTGATGAAAAGAAAAATATTCATATTATTGAATGTAACAGCAGATTCGGTGGAGCATCAACATTAAGTGTACATTGTGGTTTAGATTCATTTTATTGGGCTTTACTTGAAGCATCAGGAAATGATATTTCAGAATATCCTTTTATTCAACCAAAAAAACAAAAATCGCAAATTAGATTTCCTGAAGATATAATAGTTGATTAATGGTACTTATTTTTGATCTTGATGATACGTTATACGATGAAACCACTTACGTTAAAAGTGGCTTTAAAGCCGTTGCACAATTTCTGAATAAACAATTTCAACTGCCAGAAAAAAAAGTGTTTTTAGAATTAATGGATGAATTAAAAAAAGGAAGAGGTCAAATATTTGATACCATTTTAAGAAAGCATAAACTTTATACAAAAAAATTAGCTAAAAAATGTATTACTGTTTATCGCTTCCATATTCCATCTATTCAACTTTCACAGAGTGGAATCAATTGCTTAAGGCGTTTTAAAAAATATCCCATCTATATTGTAACGGATGGAAACAAAATTGTTCAATACAATAAAATAAAAGCATTAGGAGTAGATAAATTGGTAAAGGGTTATTACATAACACATCGTTATGGTATTCATAATGCGAAACCATCTGTCCATTGCTTTATGAAAATATCTGAACGCGAAAAAGTTTCTCCAGATAAGGTTGTTTATATTGCAGATAACATTAGTAAGGATTTTGTAGGAATTAAAGCTCGCAAATTTAAAACTGTTCAGGTATTGACGGGGCAATATTCCACAATTAAAAAACCAAAGGAATACCAGGCTGATATAAAAATAAAATCCTTGAATGAACTAACTGAAAAACTCGCATCAAAAATTTTTAATTCAAAATAAACTTTAGATGAATCAAGATATTAAAATAGGTCATTTTACAATAGGTACTGATCATAAGCCATTTATTATTGCTGAAATGAGCGGCAATCATAATCAATCTCTTGACCGTGCTTTGCAACTTGTAGATGCAGCAGCCGAAACAGGGGCACATGCCTTAAAACTCCAAACCTATACTGCCGACACGATTACCATGAAAGGGGTTCATACCATCAATGATAAAAATTCACTGTGGAACGGCCAGGAATTACACGACCTCTATAAAATGGCACATACACCCTGGGATTGGCACAAAGCTATTTTTGATCATGCAAAAGAAAAAGGAATGGTTGCATTCAGTTCTCCTTTTGATGAAACAGCCGTTGATTTTTTGGAAACATTAAATGTACCTGCATACAAGATAGCATCATTTGAAAACACACATCATCCACTACTTAAAAAAGTAGCGGCAACCGGAAAACCTGTTATTGTTTCAACAGGCGTAAGCATGTTGGAAGATATTATTGAAAGTATTGAAGTATTGAAAAAAGCGGGCTGTAAGAATATCATCCTTTTAAAATGTACCAGTACCTATCCATCAACACCTGAAAACACTAATCTTTTAACGATCCCCGATATGATGGATAAACATAAATGTATTATTGGTTTATCGGATCACACAATGGGAATAGGTGTATCTGTAGCTGCTGTTGCATTAGGTGCAAGAGTTATTGAAAAACACTTTACCTTGCGTAGAGCTGATGGCGGAGTAGACAGCGCATTTTCAATGGAACCCGAAGAATTAAAATCATTAGTTATAGAAACTGAAAGAGCTTTCCTGGCATTAGGGAAAGTGCAATATGGAATTCTGCCGGCTGAGGAAAAGAGTCTATTATATAAACGCTCTATCTTTGTTTCTAAAGACATAAAAAAAGGAGAAGTATTAAGTGCTGATAATTTAAAAATCATTCGCCCATCAACAGGTTTAGCACCCAAACATTGGGATGCCGTTATTGGAAAAATTGCAAAATCAGATATTAAAGCGGGTACGCCTTTATCTTTGGATATGATAATTATTTAAGATTTTAGGATCTGGTTCAATCCTAAATCCTAAATAGTAAAATGGGAATAATAGAAAAGCAAGCTACGAAAAATGTCATCTACTCTTATGTTGGAGCCGGATTGGGATTTATTACCCTTATGTGGCTAGCTCATTTACTAAGTCCTTCTGAAAATGGTTTAATTCGTATTCTTATTTCTTATGCTGCGCTTTTCGCACAGTTTGCTAACCTTGGATTTACATCTGTCACCATACGATTTTTTCCTTATTTCAGAAATAAAGACAAAGGGCACCACGGGTTTTTATTC
>JBQTHQ010000146.1:0-3810 GCA_052389695.1 Bacteroidota bacterium
TTGTTATCTCTTATGCGTTTGCCGGTTTATACGGAGTGGCAATTGCTGCTGCAGGTATGATGGCAACAACTGCCATGTAATTGGCTCATTTCAGCAATTCCACCTGCGTTATCCGCGATCGGACCAAAAGCATCAATTGCCAATTGCATGGCAGTTGTTGCCATCATACCTGCAGCAGCAATTGCCACTCCGTATAAACCGGCAAACGCATAAGAGATAACAATTCCAGATGCAAGTGTTAAAATAGGAACAACAGTTGATTTCATACCCACTGCTAAACCTCCAATAATATTGGTAGCATGGCCTGTAGATGACTGCTGAATAATTGATAGCACGGGTTTTTTACCCATTGCCGTGTAATATTCAGTAACAATACTCATGATGGCTCCTACAATTGTTCCTACAAGAATGGCATAGAAAACACCCATGCTGGTAAACTCATATCCACGTAAGTTCAATGTTTCGGGTAACATATGTTTAACAACAAAAAATGCCGCGATCACCGTTAATATCATGGATGACCAGTTTCCTAAATTCAAAGCATTCTGAACACTGTCTTTCTCTTCCTTAATACGAACGAACCAGGTTCCTACTATTGAGAATACAATACCCAGACCACAGATCACCATTGGTAACAGGATCGGGGACATCCCACCAAAATTATCAACAGCAATGATCTCTTGTCCTAATACCATGGTAGCAAGGATAGTAGCTACATAAGAACCGAATAAATCGGCACCCATACCCGCAACATCACCCACATTATCACCCACGTTATCAGCAATGGTAGCCGGGTTACGAACATCATCTTCAGGAATACCGGCTTCCACTTTTCCAACAAGATCAGCTCCAACGTCAGCAGCTTTTGTATAAATCCCCCCTCCTACACGCGCAAACAAGGCGATTGATTCTGCGCCTAATGAAAATCCTGTTAATACTTCGATCGATGTTTTTACAGTGTTTTCACCTAAGTTGGCGAATATAGTTAAGAATGTGATAAATAAACCACCTAAACCTAATACGGCTAATCCTGCAACACCCAATCCCATTACTGTTCCGCCTGTAAAAGATACTTTCAATGCTTTTGCAAGACTTGTACGAGCCGCTTGTGTGGTACGAACATTCGCTTTTGTTGCCACTTTCATACCGATGTATCCCGCTGTTGCTGAAAAAACCGCTCCAATAATAAAAGCTATGGAAATGATCCAACTGGAATGGATTTCTCTGCCGTTTATTTCATGTATGGTTCCTGAAAACGCTAATAATGAAGCTGCGAACAATACAAATATGCTAAGCACTTTCCATTCTGCTTTTAAGAATGCCATTGCTCCCTTTGCAATATAACCTGCAAGCTCCTGCATTTTTTCGTCACCTGGATCTTGTTTACTTACCCAGGCCGATTTAATCGCCATTACTATTAATCCTAAGACCCCTAAGGCGGGAATTAAATATATTACATCCATACTTGTTATTACTTATAAGTTCTTGCTGATTTTATTAATATATGCTCATTTTTTTTGAGGGCGCAAACTTATGTAAAAACTATGGAATATCAAAAACAAAAAGAGGCCATTGAAGGAACCCGAAAGATTGTGTTCTATCTTTTCGGGCATAGTTAATTAAAAGTGTGAAGGTCATTGCAAAAAAATTGTTAAATTTTAATAAGCCCATAAAAAACAAGTTACTTTTTTATAATTAATTAGTTCCTTTACAATATCAATGAAACTGAAACTGCCTGAACTGAAAGAATTCCTCGAAGAGAAATACGATAAGTACAATTGTATTGATTTTATTGAATCTGATCCAATCTCCATTCCGCATCAATTCACCAAAAAAGAAGACATCGAGATTTCCGGTTTTTTAGCCGCGACTATCGCGTGGGGACAGCGTGTAACTATCATCAATAATGCTAATAAGTTGATGAAATTAATGGATGAGGATCCTTATAATTTTATATTAAATGCAAAGGAAAAAGATCTAAAACGATTCTCTGATTTTAAACACCGTACTTTCAATGGTATTGATATCCTATTCTTTATAAAATCATTACAAAACATTTATAAAAATCATGGTGGTTTACAAAAAATGTTTAATTACTCTGAAGCGATAAAGTCAATCACCTGTTTTCGTGACATTTTCTTTTCTATTGGTCACCCTTCACGGACGTGTAAACATGTTTCAGACCCTTCTAAGAATTCGTCCGCCAAACGCTTATGTATGTATTTACGCTGGATGGTGCGTAATGATAAACGAGGGGTTGATTTTGGGATATGGAAAGATTCACAACTTTTGCCTTCTCAACTAATGTGCCCATTAGATATTCATTCAGGACGTGTTGCGCGTAAATTAGGTTTATTACATCGCAAGCAAAACGACTGGAAAGCAGTGGAAGAATTAACTACCAGCTTAAGGCAATTAGATGCAAGCGATCCCATAAAATATGACTTTGCTTTATTTGGACTAGGAGTGTTTGAAAAATTTTGAATTTTCCTCAAATCTTTTGTTAATATTACATTTTTATGTTTCAAAAGAAATAAACAAACGCAACTAATTACTTTTGAAAGCGTAAACCGACACAACCGACAATGATAAATAGGATGAAATATGAAAAATCGAATGCATATCTGGTTGGTAACTGTTCTTTTTATCTTCCCATATTATGCATTTTCCACGCATATAGTTGGAGGTTCATTAACTTATGTTTATAATGGAGGTTCTAACTATACGGTCACCCTTAAACTTTATCGCGATTGCAGTCCTACTTCTGCCGCTTTTCCTACAAGTGTAACCATTAGTGTTGCAGGTTACAATGGTGCTTCTTTTTCTCCCAGTAAAGATTTTGTCATGAATCTTGGAACCATTACTCCGGTTACTCCTGTGCTTGATCCGTGTGCAATAGCTCCAAATCCCATACCTTGTGTGCAGGAAGGGATCTATACGCTCACAGTAAATAATCTTCCCCCAAATCCGGGAGGGTATCATTTGTACTTTCAATATTGTTGTCGTAATTCCACTTTAGTAAATGTTGTAAACCCTCTAAATGCAGCTGAAAGCTGGTATGCATATATTCCGGGCCCAACAGCTCATTGGGCGGAAGATTTTGCATTGGCTAACGGAACAACTACTGATAATGGTACTACAGCATGGAGTACTGCTGCCGGAACTCCAGCTCCTGCCGCTGCAAGTGTAAATGGAAATCGTTTTGAAATTACCGGAGCAAACAATGCACAACAAACCTGGACATCTCAGGTAATAAATATTTCTGCTTTTCCTACAGGTATTAAATTAAGAGTAGACCTGTCAGAAAATGGAGCATTAGAGCCTACTGATTCTATTTTTGTTTATTATCGCTTAAATGGCGGTCCATTAACATTATTTTCTGTCAATGGTTTTATAGTGGATGATTTTACAAATGCAGTTGCAAGCCATTCCGGACTTATAGGAACTACAGTTCAAATAGTTATTCGTGTACATTTTGATGCGAATTCACCAAATTCTGAAATTTACCGGTTTGACAATGTAATAGTTGATGGGAATAATTTCATACAAAATAGCAATCCTGTCTTTAATTTGTTTCCTCCTTTGTTTCTTTGTGTCGGACAACCATTCACCTTTGACCATTCAGCTACTGATATTGACGGCGATTCATTATATTATGCTTTTTATCATCCTTATAATGGTGACAACGGTATTGGGCCTTTAGATCCTACTTTTCCGGGAAATGTTGCCACCTTTACCCCCATTGTATTTCAACCCGGTTATTCTACTACCAACCCGCTTGGAGGGCCCCCGCTTGGACTTAATCCATTT
>JBQTHQ010000147.1:0-32026 GCA_052389695.1 Bacteroidota bacterium
TATGTTGCGGAAGTTGTCACTTCATTATTTGCCCCTGAAAATCTGGAAAAATTAAAACCTGAAGTGACCAAAGTAAAACAAATTGCTGCTGCCATTTCCAAACAATCCATCATTAACAGTTTAGAAGGAATGAAAGAGCGTAAGAGCCGTGATATGATATTAAAATTTGCAGAATATCCTGTGTTATTCGTTATTGGGAAAAAAGACAGTGTGATCAATTATGAAACGATGTATCCCCAAATGGGATTGTGTAAATATCCAACCGCATTATTGCTTGAAAATTCCGGTCATATGGCTTTCTACGAAGCTCCTAAAGAAACCGTAAAAGAACTGGAATCATTTGCTGTCCGCTGTTTCAGGAACCAGTATTAATCTATTCATTTAAGTAAATTTTCGTATTTTCGTCAACCTTAAAACACCTCACCTAAATCCTCTCCAAAGGAGAGGACTTTAAAATTACCTTGTTCCCTTCTTCTTTGGAGAAGGGGTGGGCCCGCCTAAATGAGCAAAATTATTCGTTCAGGCGGAAATGAGGTTTAACATTAAAATGAAAACAGGCGTACTTCTTATCAATCTTGGAACTCCCGATAGCCCTTCTACAAAAGACGTAAGAAGATATTTAACTCAATTTCTCAACGACCCAAGGGTGATCGATATACATCCTGTTGGAAGATTTTTATTGGTGAATGGAATCATCGTTCCGTTTCGTGCATCAAAATCAGCAAAATTATATCAACACATCTGGCCCAAGGAAGGCTCTCCCTTACTTATCAATACAACCAAAATGAAAGTTTTATTGCAAAAAGAACTTGGCGATTCTTTTGTTGTAGAATTAGGAATGCGTTATCAAAATCCTAGTATTGAATCGGCATTGAATAAATTACGTGAACAACAAGTTGAACAGATCATTATTATTCCATTGTATCCCCAATATGCTTCATCCAGCACCGGTTCCTCTGTTGAAGAGGCTATGCGTATTATTAAAAAATGGGAAGTAACACCAGGTGTAAAAATAATTTCAAAGTTTTATGATGATGCGCGTTTTATTGATGCCTGTGTTGAAGTGGCAAAAAAATACACACTGAGTGAATATGATTACTTCATTTTTAGTTATCATGGTTTACCCGAACGGCACATTATGAAGGGTTCTGCTCATTATGGTAAAAACACATGTAAACTGGGAAATTGCTGTGATGTTATTTCAAGGAACAATCAATATTGTTATCGCGCAAATTGTTTTGAAACAACAAGGCAATTAGTCAAACGATTAAATATCCCGGAAGGAAAATATGAAACAACTTTCCAATCGCGTTTAAATGATAAATGGATTAAACCTTACAGTGATAAAGTAGTTGAAGCAAAGGCAAAAGAAGGCAAAAAGAAAATACTTGTGTTTTCTCCTGCATTTGTAGCTGATTGTTTAGAAACTATTTACGAAATTGGAACTGAATACAATGAAATTTTCACAAAACATGGTGGTGAAAAAATTCAGTTGGTAGAAAGTTTGAATGATCATCCGAAATGGATAGAAGCATTAAAAAACATGGTGCTGGCAAAAGCGTAAATTTGTCATTCAATATAAAAAAAAATGCTGTATTACAAAAAATGGGCAATAGTTGTTCCGATGGCCAATGAGGAGCAAGACTTCAAGTCATTTATTGACCTATTGAATTTTGTTATCAATGAATTACATCCCGGTAATATCTATCTTGTTGTTGATAACGCTTCAAAGGACAAAACACTTGAATTATGTAAGGAGTTGTCAGCTAAAGATGCTCGTTATGTAACTGTTTGGGCGCCAGAAAACCGAAATGTAGTTGATGCCTATGTACGTGGATTACGTGCAGCCTATGAAGCCGGACATGAACTGATCATTGAAATGGATGCCGGCCTGTCGCATGACCCCCGCGCCATACCCATGTTTTTACGTGTATTGAATGAAGGTAACGAGTGTGCATTCGGAAGCCGATTTATCAATGGTGGCTCTATGGGTGATTCTCCTTTTAAACGCAGATTACTTTCAAAAACAGGAACTGTGTTGGCAAACCTTTTATTAGGAACAAACTTACGCGATATGACATCCGGATATCAGGGCTTTCATCGTGATATCGTTAAAAAAATCATCAATCATGAATTCAAATCAAAAGCGCATTTTTATCAAACAGAATTGCGCTATCTGTTACGAAAGCATAAAACTTTTGAAGTGCCTATTCATTATAGCGCCCCTTCACCACGCGTTTCAAAAAACGCAATAAGAAATGCTTACCAGACTTTGTTTTACTATTTTTTATTGCGCTTAAGCGGAAAAGCAAAGAAATTATAATCAATGAATCAAAAAATTGTAGTAACAGGAGCTTCCGGCCATATTGGATATCGTGTTGCTTTGCAATTGCTTGAAGCGGGATATGAGATCAAGCTGCTTGTAAGAAAAGAAAATCAAAATATTCTTCATCTGAAATCTAAAGGCGCCCATATTTTTATTGCCGATCTGCAAGCTCCAGAATCTTATCGATTGTTATTACAAGACGCGGATGTTTTATTTCACATTGCTTCTGAAAATACAACAGATACTTCTGATGAAAAAAGGGTCATTGAAAACACATACGGACTTTCTAAAAAAGTTATTGATACTGCAATAGCCGGTTCTGCAAAAACGATCATTTACACCAGTTCTGTAGTGGTATTGGGCCGATCACCGGATCCGGAACAACTAATAAATGAAGGGCACAAGGCCGAATATTTAGAAAGCCCCTACGTAAAAGGAAAATTTTTAGCGGAACAGTATTGTGAAAAAATAATTTCGGAAAGATCCATTGATATCCGAAGGCTTTATCCTTCCTGGGTTGTAGGGAACAATGATCCGAAGCTAACTCCTCCTCATGAGATCATTAAAAACTATTTACAAAAAGGACAAGCATTTTATTTTAATGGAGGCATCTCCATTGCTGCTGTTGAAGAAGTGGCCAAAGCACATGTAAATGCCTGGCTAAAAGGAAAGCCAAATGAAAAATATATTTTGGCGGGAAAAAATATCACATTCAAAGAATTTTACAATACTTTATCAAAGCACTCCGGACACAAACCTCCATTTTTATTCATACCCAAATGGATCATTTATTTAGGTGCAATTACAGCGAAATTAATATTGGGTAAAAAAAGTCCGGTAGATCCTAACTATATAAAATCGGTTATTGGAAACTACAGCTGGTATAATTCTGAAAAAGCGATAAAAGAACTTGGTTATCATATTCCAACAATTGATTCCATATTAACTGAGGCCATTATTGAAGCAAAAAAAAAGCAAATAGGAATAAATACATTGGTTCAAAAAAATAATCAATTAAAAAAAATTGAATACGAACAAGATGATATATTACTAATTACAGGCTTCCCGGGATGGTTAGGAAACAGGATGTTAGATGTGTTGATGAATGGAGACCGCTTTGGTAACAATGCCGTCAACAGAAAAATAAGATTATTGGTTCAGCCAAAATTTAAAGGGCTTTTTTCATTCCCTTCCAATATTGAAATCGTGTATGGTGATATAATGGACAGAAACAGTTTAAAGGAGGCTTTAAAAAATGTAAAAGCGGTGTATCATTTGGCAGGTATTATTTATCCTAAAAAAATAAAATTATTGTATGAAATTAATTTTGTCGGTACAAAAAATTTGGTGGACATCTGTATTGATTCAGGGGTAAGAAGATTACTATATATGGGAACTGACAGTATTTGTGGATACGGAAGAAGGAAGCGAATTTTTGATGAACATACACCTGCACGTCCCTATAAAAATTATGGAAAATCAAAATACCTGGGAGAGAAATATATCCTTGATAAAACTGCTGAGGGAAAAATAACGGGTACCTCGCTTCGGGGATTCTGGTTCTTTGGCCCTTTTATGCCTGAGCGCAACATGAGCTTTTTTAATATGTTTTACTGGAAGCGCCAACTTGTTTTTGGAAACGGTAAAAATTACAGAAGCATTTCGCACGTAGATAATATTATCCAGGCATTTATTAAAGCTGAAAAAAGAAAAGAAACGATCGGGAAATGGTATTGGATCGGGAATAAAAAACCGGATACAACAGTTGACCAGATCTATACACATGTAGCAAATGCCTTGGGTGTTACTTATAAACCATTGTACGTGTCCGGGTGGATCTGCGAATTATTTAGTATACTTGACATTGTAATTGGATTTACAGGAAAGCTGAATGCCACAATTCATGCAGCCGGAAAATTTCATAAAGATATTGCAGGTGAAATAACCGAAGCACAAAAGGATTTTGATTATGATCCGGATGTGGAGTTTGAAGAGATAAAAAAGGAGTTACCCGAATTAATAAAAAAGTAAATGCAAGAAAAGAAAGCGCTCATTATTACTTCCATTGCAAATGATAAACATCCCATTTTAAATTTATTTGCTAAAGAGTGTAAAAAACGGAACCTTGATTTTATTGTGATCGGAGATACTAAATCACCGAATGAATTTAAAATTGATGGTTGTGATTTCTGGAGTGTGGATAAACAACTTGGCCTGCCATTTGAATTGACAAAAATTACCCCGACCAAACATTATTCCCGTAAGAATTTAGGGTATTTATTAGCAATTAAAAACGGAGCGACTGAACTGGTTGAAACCGATGATGATAATATTCCCCGGGAGGAGTTTTGGACCAAAAAACAACGTGAAGTAAAAAGCCATGTATTTGAAAATGCAGGCTGGGTAAATGTGTACCATTATTTTACTAAACAAATGATCTGGCCGCGTGGTTTTCCATTAGAGGAGCTGCAAAACAAACAAAACCATATCAATGCTTTAAAACAAGAAACTGCTAATTGCCCTATTCAGCAGGGCTTAGCGGATGAAAATCCGGATGTGGATGCGGTTTATCGTTTAACATATCCTTTGCCTTTGAATTTTGAGATAAAAGTGAAATTAGCTTTGGGTAAAAATGCCTGGAGCCCGTTTAACAGCCAGAATACTTATTGGTTTAAAGAAGTTTTTCCTTTAATGTACCTTCCCTCCTATTGCAGTTTCCGGATGACGGATATCTGGCGCAGTTATGTGGCACAACGTATTGCCTGGGAGTGTGGGTGGAATGTGCTTTATCATGAGCCTACCGTTTGGCAGGAACGGAATGAGCATAACCTGATGAAGGATTTTGAAGATGAGATCCCCGGCTATACCAATAATGCCAGGATTTGTAAAGAGCTTCAAGCTCTTGCTTTAAAACCCGGACAAGCCAATATCTATGAAAATCTTATTACCTGCTATCAGAAATTGATTGACATCCATGTAATAGGTAAGGAAGAAATGGTACTGCTAAAGGCTTGGATCGGAGATATTAAAAAGATCATTCCGGCCTAAAATATTCAATTTTTTTATTATTTTTGCAACCTTGTCCACCGAAGCTTTAGCGTAGGTGGGTTTAATGAGTATACTTGCACGCCTTCGCTAAAGCTACGGCGTACGATGTCCGATGGTGTAATTGGCAACACGTCTGGTTTTGGTCCAGAAGAGTTCAGGTTCGAGACCTGATCGGACAACTGAACCCTCTTGAAGCACGAAGCTTTAAGAGGGTTTTCTTTTGGAGGATCGGTCAGTAATTAAGAACCAATAAATATTTATATTTGGCTTAAATCATTTAACGATAAGAATGAGCCAATACATTTCTCTTCCTTTAATTTCCTGGGCTGCTGTTTCTTTTGTAATGCTCATTATTTGGATATGGGCCTACCGTATAAAAAATGCCGGTATCGTAGATATTTTCTGGGCCTTTAATTTTGCCATCATTGCTTTTATTATCTGGTACATGGCTGATGGTGATACACTCCGTAAAAATATTGTTTGTGCTTTAACTTTTTTATGGAGCTTACGACTCGGAATTTATTTATTGATCCGTGTAGGATCACATTTAAATGAAGAAGAGGGAAGATATAAACAGCTGCGTGCAGAATGGGCCCCTAATCCTGATCTGAAATTTTTTGTTTTTTTCCAGATGCAGGCTTTATCCAACGTTTTTTTAGCCATCCCATTTTTTGTTATCGCACTTAATCCTGATCCTCATTTATCAATACTTGAATACACAGGAGCTTTCTTGTGGTTCCTTGCAATTATCGGTGAGGGTATTTCCGACTGGCAATTACAGCATTTCAAAAAAGATCCTGCTAACAAAGGAAAAGTTTGTCAGTACGGTTTGTGGAATTATTCTCGTCATCCGAATTATTTTTTTCAACTGATGATCTGGATCTCCGTTTTGATTTTTGCCTTGGTCAGTCCTTATGGCTGGCTAGCGGTTTTGAGCCCTTTATCAATTGGTTATCTCATTTTTAAAGTTACGGGCATTCCTATGACAGAGGAACAAGCGGTAAGAAGCCGTGGTGAAGCGTATAAAGAATACCAACGTACCACCAGCGTTTTCGTTCCCTGGCTGAAGAAAAAATAATATGTGGTATAATTCCCTTCTTGAAAAAAATAAAATCCCTGATCTGCTTATCCGTATCGGAATTCGTCAACTATTAAAGCAGCGTTTACGGGAGGAAAACAAAGGAAGCGTTGAAATGCAGCAGCGACATCTGATGTTACTGATAGATGAATTGAAACGCTCGCCTATTGCTATTAATACCAAAGAAGCCAACGAACAACACTATGAAGTTCCAACCCAATTTTACAAATACTGTTTAGGGAAACATCTGAAATATAGCAGCGGTTATTGGAATAAAAACGTAACCGATATTGAAACTTCCGAAAAAGACATGCTTGAACTTACCTGCTTGCGTGCCGAACTACAGGATGGCCAGGATGTACTGGAACTTGGTTGTGGATGGGGATCGCTCTCTTTATATATGGCGGAAAAGTTTCCAACAAGTAATTTTACCGTTGTTTCAAATTCACATTCCCAAAAACTCCACATTGATGAAGAAGCAAAACAACGAGGCATCAATAATCTTAATGTACTCACGGCAAACATTAATGATCTTGTTATTGACAAAACATTTGACAGGGTT
Organism: Bacteroidota bacterium; assembly: GCA_052389695.1. Taxonomy (GTDB): domain Bacteria; phylum Bacteroidota; class Bacteroidia; order 2-12-FULL-35-15; family 2-12-FULL-35-15; genus 2-12-FULL-35-15. Next base: position 7,015 of record JBQTHQ010000147.1, read on the forward strand.
GTTTCGGTTGAGATGCTTGAACATATTCGTAATTACCGTGAGTTGATGTATAAGGTTGCCACCGTGCTCAAACCAAATGGAAAATTGTTCGTTCACATTTTTACGCACAAAAAATATGCTTATAAATTTGAAGTAAAAGATGACAGCGATTGGATGAGCAACTATTTTTTTACAGGTGGTATTATGCCAAGTGATGATCTTTTACTTTACTTCAATGAGGACATGTGTATTGAAAAACACTGGCATGTAAGCGGAATGCATTATCACAAAACTTCAGAAGCCTGGCTTCGTAACATGGATAAAAACAAAGTGCATATTATACCCATATTTGAAAAAACTTATGGTAAAAAACAGGCTTTTAAATGGTGGGTATATTGGCGCATCTTTTTTATGGCCTGCGCTGAATTATGGGGTTATAATAATGGAGAAGAATGGATCGTAAGTCATTACCTGTTCAATAAAAAATAATCATTTGCAACAACTCGCCATCATAGGAACAGGAATAGCAGGAATGGGCTGCGCGCATTTGCTTCAGAAAAAATATGACCTTACTTTATTTGAGCAGAATAATTACATAGGCGGTCACACCAACACAATTACTGTTGAAGAAAACGGACAGCCTGTATATATGGATACAGGTTTTATGGTATTTAATTTTGAAACCTACCCCCATCTCTGTAAATTATTTAATGAAATAAAAGCGCCAATTAAAAAAACCAATATGTCTTTCAGTGTTCAACATTTACCAAGCGGGTTGGAGTACTGTGGTTCAGGATTAAATGGCTTGTTTGCTCAACGAAAAAATATTATCAATATCAATTATATTAAAATGCTGATGGATATTTCACGCTTCAATAAAATAAGCGTGCAGATATTGGATGACCCCAGGTTTGAAGATTATTCACTGTCGGAATTTATCAAAGAGTTCAAGTTCAGCGAACAAATGTTGTGGAAATACTTAATTCCAATGAGTTCGGCTGTGTGGAGCACCCCTATGGAAAAAATGCTTGACTTCCCTGTTGTTACATTGATCCGTTTTTTTAAGAATCATGGTTTTTTAGGTTTGAATACCCAACATCAATGGTACACTTTGGAGAACGGAAGCCAATCATATCGAAAAATTCTGATTGAACCTTTCAAAGACAAGATCCACATTAGTACACCTGTAATAAAAGTAAAAAAGCAAAAGGATAAAGCAGTTGTAATATTAAATGATAATAGTTCTTTGGAATTTGACAAAATAATTTTTGCCTCACATGCCGATCAAACTTTAAAAATACTAGATGACCCCACAGCTGATGAAAACCGGCTTCTTGCACCTTTTAAGTATGAAAAAAATAAAATTATTGTACATACTGATGAAACAGTTATGCCAACAGTACGAAATACCTGGAGCAGTTGGAATTACAGAATAGAAGAACATAGTGGAAAATTAATCCCCACTACCATTTACTGGATGAACTGCCTGCAGGGAGTTTCGCAAAAGAAAAATTATTTTGTTTCTGTAAATGCCATTTCAGGAAGCATAGCTAAAAGCAAGATCATTAAGGAAATAGATTATGAGCATCCCTTATTTGATATTGCAACCGTAAAGGCACAGAGTGAACTTCATAAGTTAAATCAAACCGGGCCTTTGTATTATTGCGGCAGTTATTTTAAATATGGATTTCATGAAGATGCATATAAAAGCGCTGTTGATTTGTGTGCAACATTGTAATAATAGTTTTAGCCTACCACTATATTTGTGTATTCGTATTTATTTGTAATTTGTAATAATGAATTCTTGTATATACAAAGCTACAGTAATGCATAACCGACTTGCTCCCAAAAAGCATCGCTTCCATTACCATGTGTTTATGTTCTATATTGATCTTGATGAGATCGAATTGCTCCAAAAAAAATTACTATTATTCAGCATCAATAAATTCAATTTTTTTAGTTTACGAAACAATGAACATTTGCAATTACCTGCAGATAACCCTGATAAAAATAAAAGTATCAAACTACATATCAATGATTACCTCAAGCAAAACGGATTGAAAAAAGAGGCCTCTAAAATAATGCTGCTAACCAATCTGAATGTATTGGGTTATAATTTCAATCCTGTATCATTTTACTTTTGTTTTGATGAGATGAATACACCTCTGTGTTCAGTGGCTGAAGTGGGCAATACATTTGGAGAAATAAAGCCTTACTTTTTAGGAATGGAACAATTGAACGAAAATAATTTTCATTTGAACACCAAAAAATATTTTTACGTATCGCCTTTTATTGAACACGATACCAATTTTGATTTTAACCTGAACATTCCGGGTGAAAAACTGAATCTACGTATTGACGATTATAAAAATGAAGAATGCTTTTTTATTAGTACGCTTACAGGTATTAAAAAACCGATCACCAATTTAAATCTCATTTGGTACAGTATCCGATTCCCTTTTATCACTTTAAGAATAATAAGCCTTATACACTGGAATGCATTTTTATTATGGTTAAAAAAATTACCCTATTATAAAAAAGCCGATCACCAACATCTTCAAAAAGATGTATACCGGCGGTATAAAAATTAATTCACATATTTGTAGATCAAAAATGCAAACCATAACCAATATAGCAGCCAAACCGGGCTTTTATGAAAAAGTGATCCTGGATCTTCTTTCAAAAATGCAGCTTGGCTCTTTACATCTTTCATTACCAAATGCTCAAAGCTTAACTATTGGGAATGGCGAAGGAATTTCTGCAACTATCACTATTAAAGATCCCGATTTTTTTAAACATTGTTTATTATATGGGGATATTGGTTTTGGCGAAGCGTACGTTGAGGGCCTTTGGGAAACCGATAACATCAGTAACGTTATCAAATGGTTCATTCTGAATATAGATAATGCTCCGTCAATTTCCGGCTCAAAAGCAAATTCTCTTTTTCTAAAATTTTTAAAATTTATTAATTACCTTTTTTATTCTAAACGTCCGAATAGCATTATAGGTTCTCAAAAAAATATTTCAGAACATTATGATCTCAGCAATGATTTCTTCTCCTTATTTCTTGATAACAGCATGACTTATTCCTCGGCCTATTATAAGAAAAAGGAAATGAACCTGGAAGAGGCGCAAATGGCAAAATACGAAAGGCTATGTCAGCAATTGAAGTTAATATCTACTGATCATGTTCTGGAAATTGGAACCGGCTGGGGCAGTAATGCAATTTATATTGCGAAAAACTATGGCTGCAAAGTAACAAGCATTACTATTTCCGAGGAACAATATAAATTGGCCACCGAACGAATTCAGCAGGAAGGATTGAACGATAAAGTAACAGTTAGCCTGCAGGATTATCGTATTTTAAATGGAACTTACGACAAAATAGTTTCTATTGAAATGCTTGAGGCTGTTGGTGCCGATTATTATGAAACCTATTTTAAAAAATGCAGTGACCTTTTGAAAAAGGATGGATTGCTTGCTATACAGGTGATCACTTGTCCCGATTCACGCTTCGAAAATTTGAGGAGCGGAGTTGACTGGATACAGAAACATATTTTTCCGGGGTCACTTCTGCCATCGGTAGGTGCCATAAACAAAGCCATTAATAACACCTGTGATCTCAGCCTAATCGATTTGAAAGACATTGGCCTTGATTATGCACAAACACTAAAAGAGTGGCATGCAAAATTCAACAGCAATATTGCAGAGGTAAAGAAATTAGGTTTCAATGATCGTTTTGTCCGGAAATGGAATTATTATTTATGCTATTGTGAAGCAGCCTTTGCTATGCGGAATATTAATGTGATGCAAATGGTTTATACACGCCCAAATAATATTAATTGTTAGGGCGATATTTTTATTTCATCTTTGATTCATTTATTTTTTCTTTAAATTGAGTGAAGATAATCGCTGCCAGGAAACAAAAAACAAAACCCATCAGGCCATTTAACCGGATTCCAAAATCATCACCTATATTTTTACCATACAATAAGAGCATCGCAAAAATGGCTATTCCGAAAGTTTGAGCAATTTTTACAAAAAAATAACGCACAGCAAAATACATCGCCTCTTTATTTTCCCCACTATCATTTATATCCTTTTCAATAATCTCGGCCAGTATCGCATTGGGTAAAATATTGAGCGAAGCCATAGGAATAGCTGCAAAAATAATGAGTGTGTAGATCTGAACTTCAGGAGCAAGAAAGTTATTTCCTAAAAAATAGATACCTAAAAAAGTGATCGACAATAGTACAAATGAAAAAACAACCAACACCTTCTTCCCTATTTTTTTTGCCAGATAATTAATTACCGGATAAAACAGAAGTGATACCAATACCAGAGTGATCATTAACTTGTTTCCTATTGACTCTTGTAATTCCAACAGCACGGTAATAAAATACATTAAGCCCGATGTGATGAATGTAGTAGCAATGAAATAGGAAAAATCAGCCACTATGAACAACAAGAAATTTTTATTTGTCAATGCTTGCTTTAAAGCAGGTATCATGGGTGTGGAACTGGGCCGGCCTTTACAATATTTTCGCTCATCGATGGCTACGACAGTTACCATCATAAATATAGCAGCAAGCGTTGTCATTGAAAATACAGAAAGTTGCAAAGACGATATCAACGATATGTTAAAAATATTTTGAAACAGGTCTGACAAATTAAATGCGTTGGATGCAATTGCGATTCCGAATACATAACCAATGGATTGCCATGTGGCGAGTCGTACTTTATCTTCTGATCGGGGTGCAAGCTCAGGCAATAAAGCATTATATGGAATAATATAAGTGGTTGAGGAAATATAAAAGCCAATGAGCATACAAGCTAGCCATATACTATTCACAGTGCTTTCGGTCTGATATAAAGGATAAAATACCAGGGTACAAAATACAAGAGAAGGAACGATCGCTAGTTTCATTAAAGGTATCCTTCTGCCTTTTGGATTTTCACTTTGATCACTTAACTGTGCAATAAACGGATCATACACAGCATCAATTAATCTGCCGCCGGCGGTGATAATAGCAACTATATTAAAAACCCCAAAAATAGCCGCTTGCGTTATTAATTTGGGTAATCCGCTGCTATCGGGCGGCAGGTACAAATAAACAAGTATCACGCTGATAAGGTTGATCATGATGCTCCAACCCATCATTCCAAAGGCGTAAGCTATTTGTCTGACAATAGGTAGTTTTTCGCCTGGCATGGTATGGTATGCGATTGTATTTATAAATTTCAGGGGACTCTTATGCCAATCACCAAAACATCATCAACCTGAGAAAGATCTCCTCGCCACTTTTCAAATGCTTCATACAGTAAACGTTTTTGGTCTTCCATATTTTGGTCATGGATGCTGATCAGTAATTCTGTAAATTGTTTGTACATAAATTTTTTTCCTCTTGGTCCGCCAAATTGATCGGCAAAGCCATCCGTGAATAAATAAATACAATCATCCTTTTGGAGTTCAAATATATTGTTGGTAAAAGGTTTCGCAATTGTTTCAGTAGAAGCAGTGATGGGTTGTTTATCGGCTTTAATTTTTATAAGCTGTTTGTCTCCTTATTATATAAAGAGGATTATTAGCTCCCGCATACTCAAGTCGTTTTCCTTTGAGGTCAATGCAGCACAATACAATATCCATCCCATCTCTTAAAGGAATATCTTCTGTATTTTTATTCAACGCTTTTTTTAAGTCGGAATTAATATAATCCAGTGCACGGCTTGCCGAATTCATCGATAAATTATTCAGGGCCTGGTTCAATAAGGTATTGCCTATAATACTCATAAAAGCCCCCGGTACTCCATGCCCGGTACAGTCGACCGCCGCAACAACCAGGATATTTGCTCCTGCTTTATAATTATAACCCAGATCCGTATTCAGGTCATTTTTGATCTCATAGTTAGTGAACCAATAGAAATCACCACTGACCAGATCACGAGGTTTAAAAAAGATAAATGACTCAGGAGCGTATTCTTTTATTTTTTCTTTCTCTAAAAAAATCGAACGTTGAATGCGTTTAGAGTACTCGATGCTATCGAGAATATCTTTATTTTTTTCTTCGATCAGCTTATTCTTTTCCGTGATCTCTGACTCCAGCCGTAAACGTTCCGTAATATCACGCGCATAAATCACAATCGCAGGTCGGCCCGCAAATGGTGCAACTTTAGCTGAACACTCCACCGGCACTAATTTTTTTGTCTTGGTAATAAAAGGAATATCTTTATAAATGAGCCCACCCTTTTCCCATACATCGGCTACAATTGCGGAGCTTTGGTTCAGATATTCTTTGGGATGCAGATCAAACAAAGAAAGTTTAGCCAGTTCCTCTTCAGTATAACCCAATAATGCTGCAGCGCTTGGATTAGACTGATGTATCTTGCCATCCACAATATCAATCACGATCATGGCATCATTCGCCTGATCAATAATACTTTGGTAATTACTAATTGTTTTATTAACTGTTTCCAGTTTTGATCCTGACCGGTTTTGATTAAGAAGAACATAAACCATAACGGCTATCAGGATCACTATTATTACTATCAATACACTTGTTACCATATTAATGCAATTGCTCAACGATCGGGAATATTAATCCCGGATTTAAAAATTCGCCTACTTTATCAGGTCTTGATACATAACGTACAATACCTGCTTTATCAATTAAAAACGATGCGGGTAAAGGAATACCTTCCTCATACTTTTCAGCAAAATCATTATCATATTCCTTTAATTGCACACCATAAATACGAGCGGTTTTTTGCCCTTCATCAGCCAATACCTTAAAATCCAGTCCTAATTTTTCCACCATACCACGGTTCACACCTACCGGATCAGGGCCTATGGCCATTACCATCACATCCTTTTCCGCAAATTTTTCACGATTTTTTTCATACGTGCGCAGCATCATGTGGCAACCCGGACACCAGTCGCCGCGAACAAATATAAGCAGCAAGTGACGTTTGTCTTTAAAATCAGATAAATTCACCAGGTTCCCATCCTGATCCGGTAAAACAAAACCACTTGCCGGCTCGCCTATTTTCACCCGATAACCGCCTTGTGCATGCGCAAGCAATTGTTTTTTATCCTTGAACATTCCCCAAGCCAAAATACCGGTAAAAATAATAATGAGCGAAGGAAAAGATAAACCCTGCCATCCGTAATTACCTTTTATATTCCCGATAATAAAAGTGGCGAGCGATAACATAAACATAAGCGGCTCAAACCATGAATGTCCGGTATATGAAAATATTTTAAAGAATATAATGCGCGTAATTGAACCTGCTGCCGCTAAAACCAGAGTGATGGTCATAAAGGGAATATCACTGGATTGAAGATCAAGCGCCATACCTGCAATTGCAGCCGATATGAATACAAGAACAAACTGATAAAGACTGGTATACTTTGAAACCTCTTTAATGGAAGAGAAGTAAGCTGTTATGGATAATACAACAGCAGGCCAATGATACCCCAATAATAAACACACTATGGAACCAATGTTTAACACAACGCCAAGGGTTGTGCCTGGATGTATTTTTTTCATTTAATTATTACCAAATGTAATAAAAGAAAAGATAATTGATTTATCATTAAAGTAATTTTGGGATATGATGAGATTTCTAAAAAACTTATTTTTTCATTTCTTTCAATATCTGTTCTTCAAAAGTAATTCCTTTGAGCTTACTATCTATCCAGGTAAGGATAGCGAGTTGTTCAAGTATTGCGTTTTCCACCGGATCGTTTTTATATAATGACAATTGATTTTTAAGCTCAAGAAACAAAGGATTTCTTTGCGCCGGAACTTCAACTTCTGAAATTTTATTTAGAAAGTGTATAAAAACGGTTTCACTCTTATACAAGCGTTGTCGTTTTTTTAAATAACGGTATGTTGATTTAGTGATGTAATCAATGTACTCATCATTGCCCAATTCAATGTGTATCATCAGGTTTAAGATGCGCAACAAACATTGTGTATGTTCTTTCACATGCTGAAGTTCCGTATCATTAAATAAATAGTTTATCCATTTAAGTGCCGACCGAAAATCGCCTATAACAAAATAAGTCCAGGAAATATTATCGTAAAGGACAATCCTGGAAGGACCCGCAATTTTCTTTCCCAATTCCTTTATCTTAAGTTCAATTTCTTCCTCCTTTATTAGCTTAACTGCTCCTCTGAAATCCATCCTTCTGTGATACCAGCTTAACTCCAGGTGAAACACATTAAAAATTAAAAGTTTAATATTTTCAGTGTTTCCTTTATACTGAGTCGGGATCGCTTTCATCTTTTTTATAGTTACCTGAGCTTCCTGGTTTTTGTTCATCATAACCAAACAAAGAAAATGATTGTGCAGGGCGGTTGCATACATTCCCGGGTTAGACAAAATTTTGGATGATTTTGATTCTATCACTTTTAAAAATCCGACAGACCAGGCATAAGCTTTCTTATATTCTCTTTTCAAGGTATAATATTGCCGGTGAGTATTGTATAAAAACCGCTGTGCATCAAAGGGCAAATATGTTTTTTCCATTCTTTTTAATTTAGGCAGAAGTTGCTGATATAAATTATCCACTTCTTTGAAATGCTTGTCTTCTTCCAATGTATATTGAAATCCATAGATTAAAAAAGCATCATGATGCATCATTGTTTGATGGATAGCACCTTCCATATCCATCAATGCCCTGGAGTCCTTTAAAAAGGAAAGCTGTGCTTTTTGCATTTTTTTAATATCATTTTTTTCAATATGGACTCTTCTTTCCCATTTAAGCAATTCGATTAAAAAAAGAAAACGATCATGATCATAAGCCAGTTTACGGGTTTTGCATAACAGCTGGTAAGCATCATCTGTCAATTGCTTTTTAAATAAGATTTCAATACAATTTAAACTTTCCCTGATTTTAGAATCGATAGAGGAGGCAGCATGAAAAGCGTCCAGGCTTTTCAGAATTAATTTATGAAGATAGAATTTCGCTTCGGCTACGTAATTGACCACCAATTCATTTTTTAAACTGTTCTTTAATTTTTTTTCTTCATATTCGTCTAGCCGATCGATAGCATCAAATATTTTTACATAATTATTCTTATCACCGATTACATGCTGTGATGCAAATTTTTTGAAATATATTTTTTCACTTTTGGTAAGTGATTTAATAAGCCTGAAAAGCGGTGTTGTCTTTTTCATTTTATCACGTATTGATTTATCATAATTTTATATAAAAACATTATATAATAAGCTAATTTATAAATAAATCATTATAAATAGAAATATCATATTTTGTGAAAATAAAATTGCCTTGGGTTAAGCCGAATAGTAGTTTTGATTAAAATTTAAATCCATGAAAAAAGCAATTATTGTAGTATTACTAATTATAGTAACATTGGGAGTAAGGAAATCTTATTCTCAATCACCTGTAAGCGCTGTTGCCTCTACCTCTATTTCGGTAAACATCAATGGAGTAAAACTTAGAATTCCTTATTACAGGAATAATTCTATCTCAACACCCAATAGTAATTTCACCCGGGCCATTATTACCATTCATGGCACAAACAGAAACGCTGATGATTATTATAATAATATGGTTTCGGTGGCTACTAGTGCCGGGCAGGTAAATTCTACTTTGATCATTGCTCCACAATTCCTTATGGAAATGGATGTGGATGACCATAACTTAGCAAGTGATTATTTATTCTGGACAAACAGCGGTTGGAAGGAAGGCAGAAATTCTGAAACATCCAGCAGCGCAAATCCAAGAACACAAAGCATCAGTTCTTATGCTGTACTTGACACTATTATCTACAGGATCGCACAAAATTTTCCAACCATCAATTCAATTACTATTACCGGGCATTCGGCAGGCGGGCAAGTATTAAACAGGTATGCGGCAAGCAACCAGGTGGAACAGGATATTAATCCCTGCATGCAATACGTAATTGCAAATCCCTCTTCTTATTTATATATGACCAACGAACGGTACAATACCACTACAAAAACATTTAGTGTTCCTTCCACCAGTTGTACTGATTATGATGAATGGCACAAAGGTTTTTACAAATTACAAACCCAATGTCCTTATGCTTACAATGTAGGAGTAACTACTATCCGGAACCAATATTCACAAAGACGAGTAGTTTATTTATTAGGAATGTTGGACAACGATCCTAATGATTCGGACCTGGATGTAAGTTGCAGTGGTATGTTACAAGGAACCCAGCGATTTGAAAGAGGTATGATCTATAACAAATTTTTAAAATATTATTATGGGAACGGCATCACTCAAAAACATAAACTGGATTCAGTACCTAATGTTGGGCACGATAATTACGGAATGTATAATTCCACTGTTGGCCGTTCTTATTTGTTTAATAGTAATATATGCGGGGTTACTACTGCTATTAGCGAAGAAAATGATTCTAAAATTAGTATTTATCCAAACCCTGCATCGGATAAAATTACTTTTACTACAACAGCGGATTTTTCAAACATAGAAATTTACAATGCAACAGGGCAATTGCTTAAAAAAACAGAATGTAAGAATTATTCGTGTACTATTGATATTGATGAGCAATACAATGGTTTGGTTTTTATTAAAGTTGAGAATAAGGCCGGAACATTTATTGAAAAGATACTGATCATGCATTAAGAGAGATGGTGTGTGGTCGGCAAAAAGCTCTTGAATTTAGTGATCAAGGGCTTTTTTATTTGTAAGATTTGTTTTTTGCAAATGTAGCGCAGCGAAAAACTTAGCCGAATCCCGCCGGATGGCGGGACAAAAGCGGAAGGCATAATACCTGCGGCTTGTCGCTTACGCATTGTACAATTTAATTCTAATAACTGTTAATGTTAAATGCACTTGAAGTTATGCTTGTGATTTCCCTGTCAACAGCTTAAATCCCTTTCCGTGCACATTTAAAAGTTCTACTGAAGGATCTTCTTTCAGGTATTTTCGAAGTTTTGCAATATATACATCCATGCTCCGACCATTAAAATAATTATCATCATGCCATATTGACTTAAGGGCAAAATTGCGATCAAGTACTTCATTCGCATGTACACAAAGTAATCGCAGCAGCTCTGCCTCCTTGGTAGTTAATTTTTGCGGAGTTCCTTTTATATTCAATGTTTGATGTTTATAATCAAATTTATAATTTCCAATTTTAAACTCCGTTTGATCTGTTGTTTTTGCTGCACCATTCTCTGTTCTTCGAAGTATTGCTTTTATACGCATCAGCAACTCTTCCATGCTAAAAGGTTTGGTAATATAATCATCCGCACCTACTGTAAAGCCTTGTATAGCATCTTCTTTCATTGATTTGGCGGTTAAAAACACAATAGGAACAGAAGTATCCAGCGCACGTATCTCTTTTGCCAGTGTAAACCCATCTTTGACCGGCATCATCACATCCAATAAACATATTCCGAACTTATCCTTAGAAAAAGCATCATACCCTTGTTTTCCATTAACAGCTAAAACGGTTGAATATCCTTTCGCTTCAAGATATTCTTTTAAAAGGTTCCCTAAGTTTGGATCATCCTCTACCAATAGAATTTTAATTTTTTCCATCTGTTTATTTAAGATTAATGATTTTTTGTCATACAAACGCTTCTAGTTTTCAGGTATAAAAATGCACTTAAACTAACCAAAAAACAAAAGATATACGATTTTTTCAGATCATTTGATTTTCTAGATCGTAAATGTTATTCAATTAAGCTATCCCGATAATCCGCTTTAAGCGAATATCGGGATTAATTCAACTAAAATTTTTGCTTTTCCCGCATTTGCCTAATTGCAAAAATTAAGTTTCATTAAAACCTTGATATAAAATTGACAGTTCATTTAAAAACTTATAAGTTTGTGTCATGCGGAATGTTAACTCCAAAATTTTTTTTAGTATTCTTTATCCTTCATTTTTTGTAGCATTTCTATGGGCCATAAGAGTATTTGAGGAGATCGAACATATTAATTTATCATGGTATGGCTTATACCCCCGAAGTGTTCATGGATTATTGGGCATTGTTACCGGGCCTTTATTGCATGCAGATTTCGATCATCTACGGGCTAATTCAATTCCTTTACTTGTTTTAGGGCCCATTATACTTTTCTTTTATCGCTCCATTGCATTTCAAATATTTTTCTGGGTATACTTAATGACAGGCGTTTGGGTATGGGCTGCCGCACGTGAATCCTATCATATAGGAGCCAGTGGTGTGATTTATGGTTTTATTACATTTTTATTTTTTAGCGGCGTATTCCGAAAAGATACCCGTTTACTTGCCCTTTCACTATTGGTCACCTTTTTATATGGCGGGGCTATTTGGGGTATACTTCCCTTGCAAAATGGTATGTCCTGGGAATCACATCTATTAGGTTCTTTAGCAGGATTAATCACTGCTTATAATTTTCGTAAAGAAGGCCCTCCTCCAAGAAAATACGATCTGGGTGAGGAGGAGGAAAAGGAGGAATCAGATAACCTGCCTGATGGCAATCTGGTTACCCCTTCAGATCCTCAACCCGATATTGATTCGAAATCAGTATAATGAGATTTTATTAAATTTACACCCTCAAAGATCTCGGGATGTAGCGTAGCCTGGTATCGCGCCAGCATGGGGTGCTGGAGGTCGTGGGTTCAAATCCCGCCATCCGCCATGGAAAAGCCCTATCTAATTATTGGACAGGGTTTTTTATATTCACGTTTATCACTTTGATCCTTACAAAAAAAGGCAAATTAATACAACTGGTCGAAAATTATAAGTATATACTTTGATTTCTGTTTTTTTTATCGCAAATTGTATCATCCTAAACCGGCTTGTTAACTTTATAAATCTATGCCATGAAAAAAAATCTACTTCTCTCACTGCTTACTGCAGCATTTTCAGTATCTGTATCGGCACAAACCATTTATCCAGATTACCAGGATGGTAAAATATGGTTTAAAATAAAAAGTGATGCACGCATCAATGCAAATGAAAAGGAAGATCCTAACAGAATTGAGATCGCAAGTATGCCATTTTTAAAAAACATGGCTGGAAAGCACCGTATAACAGGCTTATCTAAGCCTTTCGCAGGTGCAAAAAATTCAGAAATCTTACAAAAAACATATTTGTTACAATTTGCGGATTATGCGAATGTAGAACAGATCATTGCTTCACTACAAGCTTCCAGTATTATTGAATATGCTGAAAAAGTTCCTCTGGATAGAACAACTCTTGTACCCAATGATCCCAGCTACAGTTCTCAACAATGGGGATTAACAAAAATAAATGCGGCAACTGCCTGGAACTATTTTTCTTCTGGTTCAAACATTAAAGTTGCTATTGTTGATAATGCCATACAACGCAATCATACTGACTTTGCAGGAAACTTATGGGTGAATTCAGGTGAAATCTCCGGAAACGGAATAGATGATGATGGAAATGGTTATGTAGATGATATCAATGGATTTGACGTGGCTGATAACGACAATAATCCGGACCCTCCGAGTACCACTTTTGATCATGGAACACACTGTGCAGGAATTGCAGGTGCAAGGACAAATAATTCAACAGGTATTGCTTCTATCGGATATAGTATTAAAATAATGGCAGTAAAAGCATCCAGGAGCAGTGGCAGCGCTACTTCCATTAGTTATGGATATGATGGTGTGGTATATGCTGCGTCCAGCGGAGCTAGAGTTATTAGTTTGTCATGGGGCAGTAATAATTTTTCTACAACTGCACAAAATACCATCAATTGGGCCTACTCTCAAGGATGTATTATTATAGCAGCTGCAGGTAATGATGATTCACAGGCACTGTATTACCCTGCCTGTTATCCAAATGTAATAAGTGTAGCAGCAACGACAAGCTCCGATGCAAAAGCTGGTTTCTCCAACTATGGAACATGGGTTACTATTTCCGCGCCGGGAAATAATATATACAGTACCGTGCCAACCAACACGTATGCAAACATGTCGGGTACTTCCATGGCATGTCCAATGGTGGCAGGGCTTGCCGGATTAATGCTTTCTTTGAACCCAGGGTTAACACAAACAGATATTAGAAATTGTATTACTTCAACAGCCGATAATATCAATTCACAAAACCCTTCTTATACCGGTAAATTAGGTTCAGGCAGGATCAATGCGGCCAATGCAATGAGTTGTGTTTCCGCTACTTTGAATTACAAACCGATCCCGGATTTTGTTGCCAATTTTACTACTGTAACTGCAGGGGGGGCAGTTACTTTTACTGATCAGACAATTTATAATCCAACTACCTGGAACTGGACCTTTAATGGTGGAACCCCGGGTACATATAATGGAAAAACCCCTCCCCTGATTTATTACAATACACCGGGAACATATAATGTAACACTTGTTGCAGGAAATTCTAATGGTTCTAACACGATCACAAAAACAAATTATATTACTGTAACAGCTGCAGGCTCGTGTGATTCGCTTGATTATCCTGTTCCTGCAGGCTCAAACTGGCAAAATTATTATGTAACAGCCACTCCTACTTATTCAAGTGGTTGGGTCAATGGTCCAAATGTGAATGGCGACAAACAAAAAGCGCAATTCTTTGATGCATCAAGCACTCCATTTACCTATGTTACAGGAACTTTTGTGGCATTCGGCAGGGCCTATTCGGCGAATGCAGCCAAAATAGTACCTGTCAGGATCTATGATGGCACCAGCGGAACCCCCGGAACATTATTATCTACACAAAACGTTACTATGGGGAAAATTATGAGTGATGTTAGTAATAATTATTATACCCGTGTAGTTTTTCCAACAGCAGTTGCCTTACCGGCTTCTAAAAAGTTTTTTATAAGTGTTGACCTCACTAACTTAACCTGGTCGGGTACACCCAAGGACACGCTTTCGATCCTGAGTAATAAACATCTTGATACAGATCCTTCACCGGTGTATGATCAAAAAAGTACGAATGCCTGGGTTCAGTATGGCTTGGGTAGCGGTACTTCCTGGAATCTGAAAATAAAATTATACATACATCCATTCCTTACCAATGCTCCTACTGTTGCAACGTATACAAAAAGTGCAAGTACCATCTGCAGCAAAAACAGTATTAGTTATGATGCAACAGGGTCTACTTATCAAAGTTATTTACAGTGGAGTTTCCCCGGAGGCACTCCAAGCTCATCCACTAGTTTAAAACCAACAATTACCTATAATACTCCGGGAACGTATGCTGCAAAATTATATGTAAGAGGAGGAGGTTGTAATATGCTTGATTCATTAGTTACTAATGTTACAATTAATGCAACTCCTACGGTAAGTATTTCTTCTAATCCCGGAACAACCATTTGTCCTTCAGGATCAACGGTACTTACCGCAGGTACTGCCACTTCTTATGTCTGGAGTCCTGCTACGGGTTTAAGCGGAACAACAGGAGCAACGGTTACAGCTTCGCCGGGCACAACCAGGACTTATAATGTGGTGGGTACTACCGGTTCCTGCAGCAATGCAGCCAGCGTTGTGATCACCGTTGATTCTCCTCCTTCGGTTAGTGTTACTAACAGCACCACAAGTATTTGTCCGGGAGGTTCTGTAAGCTTTGATGCTACCTTAAGTACGAATGTAACTACTTTCAGTTGGAATTTTCCGGGCGGAACTCCGGCCACTTCCAACTCTACTAATCCTACAGTTGATTTTGCAACTGCAGGAACTTATACTGTAACATTATCTGCAAGCAACAGCTGCGGATCAAACAATACGTATGCTAAAGTTGTAACAGTGAATCCTAATCCAACAATAACTGTTCCTGCAGCTACCATTTGTGCGGGAAAATCAAGTACACTTACTGCCAGTGGTGCAAACACATACATTTGGTCACCGGGAAGCAGTTTGAGCTCCACTACGGGAACCTCGGTAACAGCCAACCCAACTGTAACAACTACTTATACTGTAACAGGAACGACTACTTCCACGGGGTGTTCAAATAATAAAACCGTTGTGGTAACACTGAATCCTAATCCGACTGTCGTTGTGCCTGCGGCAACTATTTGTACAGGGGCATCTACAGTACTTACTGCGAGCGGTTCCAGTACATACACCTGGTCTCCCGGAACCGGCTTAAGTGGAACTGTCGGAACTTCTGTAACGGCTAGTCCAACCAGTACCAGTACCTATACTATAACCGGAACAACTACTGCTACAGGATGTACAGGCTCATCAAGTGTTGTAGTAACGGTGAGTAATAATCCCTCACCAACGATAAGCGGTACAACTATGATATGCCCTGGTGGAGGTACTACTTTAACAGCCAATGGGGGTGGCACTTATTCATGGAATACGGGAGCTTCCGTGGCAGCTATTACTGTATCACCGACAAACACAAGCACTTATACAGTAACGGTAAACACCAACGGTTGTATTGGAACAGCAACTATAGTAGTAACTGTAAATACATGCACAGGAATAAATCAATTAACAGCTGACAATACTATTTTCACATTTTATGATCCGAATGATCATAACTTAAAAGTGAACATCAATAATTATTTTACTGCTAATAATATACTTAATATAAAAATAATGAACCAATTAGGGCAAGTGGTGTATGCAAATGAACTCACTGTATCAACAGGGAATACTACTCTTGATGTAAATATGGAACAATATCAAACAGGAATGTATTATTTGCATATTAATAGTGCAGATGGTTCATATTCCAAAAAATTCATTGCGAATTAATCAGTAAACCAAGAGTGGAGTGCGCATGATCGTCCTTGTAGATTCCGATAGCTATCGGAAGCAAGGACGATTTTTTTATTGCAAAAATTCTATTTGATCACAACTTCCATCGCTTCTGCAAAAGCTTTAGCAGTGGTTATAAGATCTTCCTGTGTATGCGCTTCTGAAACAAAACCTACTTCATAACCTGAAGGTCCCAGGTAAACACCTCGCTCCAACAATTCTTTATGGAGTATTTTAAAATGCTTCATGCTATCTCCATCTATTTCATCAGCGGAGCGGATAAATTCTTTATTTGTAAATGCGATCCAGAAGATAGAACCTAACGCAAAAATTTTAAAATTGGCAGTTGGCAGTTGGCAATTTTTAGATATTTCTGAAATTAGAAATTCCGTTTTCGCTTCTAAATCCTGATAAAAATTGGGTTTCAAACATTCCGTTAATTGTGCTATTCCGGCAGCCATGGCAACAGGATTTCCACTCAAGGTCCCTGCCTGGTATACATCTCCATCAGGAGAAATGCAAGCCATAATTTCCGAACTTGCACCATACATTCCTACAGGTAAACCTCCACCAATAATTTTTCCATATGTAATGATATCCGGTTGAATATTATAATAACCTGCTGCACCTGTAAACCCAATACGAAAACCGCTAATCACCTCATCAAAGATCAATAACGTTTTATTTTTAGTGCAGGTGTCACGCAAAAATTGTAAATATTCTTTTTGCTGTAATAATAATCCATTATTAGCAGGAATGGGTTCAATTATGATACAGGCGATCTGATCTTTAAAATCAACAAATGCCTGTTTCACTGCATTTTCATTATTCAATGGAATAACAATGGTTTCATTCACAAAACTTTGAGGCACTCCGGCGGATGATGTATTTCCAAATGTTACCAAACCGGATCCTGCTTTTACTAAAAGTGAATCGGTATGTCCATGATAACAACCTTCAAACTTTAAAATTTTATTCCGTTTGGTATAACCACGTGCTAAACGTATAGCACTCATTACCGCTTCAGTACCCGAACTTACAAAACGTATCTTTTGAATATATTTATTATTATTTAAGATCAGCTCTGCAAGCTCATTCTCTAATTTTGTTGGCGCGCCAAATGAGCTTCCCCGTTCCACTGTTTTTTTGATTGCATCCACCACTTTCAAATTTGCATGTCCTAAGATCAATGGGCCCCATGAACCGCAATAATCAATATATTCATTTCCATCTGCATCCCAGAGGTGTGAACCTTTGCCTTTTTCTATAAATAAAGGAGTTCCTCCCACAGAACGGAATGCACGTACGGGAGAATTTACTCCCCCGGGGAAATATTTTTTTGCTTTCTCAAATAAAGCCTCTGATCTTTCTTTTTTCATGATTGCAAATATATAAAAACAAAAACCCTCTTCGTTGAGAAGAGGGTTTAAAAAACTTATTCTTATATTTTATTTACTCAGGATCTTAAATTCCGTTCTACGATTCAACTGACGGCCCTCATCATTATCGTTGCTTGCAATTGGTTGCTCTTCGCCATATCCTTTCGAGGTTAAACGGTCAGCTGCAATACCTGCTTTTACCAGGTGATCAACCACTGCTTTTGCGCGGTTGTCTGACAATTTTTTGTTATAGTCATCAGCACCTTTTGAATCAGTATGACCTGAGATTTCAATTTTCAAAGTAGGTACATCATTCAATAATTTTGTTAAGCGTTGCAACTCATTTGTTGATTCCGGCCGAAGTGTTGCTTTATCAAAATCAAAGAAAATATTTTTCAAAATAATTTTGCTTCCTACCGCTACGTTCTTTAATGCTACATCCTTTGTTACTTCCTGGAAAGCGGCAGCAGCAGGAATATCAAAGTTTTCAGAATGGAAAAGATAACCATCTTTTTTAACAGCAATACCATAATTTTTACCGGCAGGTAATGAAACTAAATATTTTCCTGTTGAGCTATTGGAGGTAAAACTGGCGATCACTTCATTTTTCTGGTTATCAATAATTTCCACTGTTGCTTCCAATATTTTATTGGTCAAGGCATCTGTGATAATCCCTTTTAAGATAGTAAGCTGCGCCTCTTTAATTTGTAATGTTGGAGCAATCACAGTTTCTTTTACAGGCGCTGCCAAACTAGCAAGGAGGTTATCCTCATTGCCAAGCACCATTGGTTTTTCAGGGCCAAGGAAGGTGATCATATAAATATCTTTTTCTCCATATCCGCTTGCATTAAAGGAAGCATAGTAACCATGTTTACCGCTTGCTGATATTACAAAGAATACATCATCATCCGGAGTATTTACCGGATAACCAAGATTTTCAGGCTCTCCCCATTTCCCTGCCTTTTCATCATATTTTGATTTAAAAATATCATAACCACCCATTGTTTTATGTCCTTGTGAACTAAAGTACATTGTTTTGCCATCAGGATGTACAAATACTCCTTCTTCACCCCATTGTGTATTAATAGTCGGACCAAGGTTTATAACTTTTCCCCATTTCCCTTTCTCATCCATTGGGGACATATAGATATCACGGTCGCCTAAACCATCAGGGCGGTTACTAACCAGATATAATTTTTTTCCATCGGCAGATAATGAAGCGGAAGATTCATGATAATCTGTATTAATATTTTTATTCAGTTTCTCCGGTTTTGTCCAGGCGGTTCCTTTCAGATCACATTCATAAATATTACCATTTCCTCTGTCATCTATATAGATGTATAATTTTTGTCCGTCAGCGGTAATACCCATAGTAGCATCATGTCCTTCTGTATTAATGGGTTTACCAATATTTTGACCTGCAGTCCATTTATCATTTTGTTTAGTAGAAATATAAATATCTTCAAAATATTCATTTTGAAATTCATCCATTCCGCCACCGGTAGTAGTTGGTCTGCGGGAAGTGTATAACATCACTGATTCATCGGCTGTAATTACCGGTCCAAAATCAGGGTATGCTGAATTGATCTCGGCACCAACGTTATCAATAAAAACACGGATCGGATGTTTAACTAATTCTTTACCGGTCAAACATTCTCCAATGTGTTTATTTACATCTGCATTTACTTCGGCTGCTTCCTTTGTGCTTAGTCCTTTTTGAAATGTTTTAAATTCCTGAATGGATTTATCCCATTGCATATCCAGGTGATAGGCCTTACCAAGCAGATAATGTAACTGGGGATCAACATTGGGATTTAAGCTCAATGCTTTTTCTAAATAGGGAATTGATTTTAATTTGTGATTGGAGTTCAAATAACATTTTCCGATCTTATAATTTAATAAGGCATTATTCGGATTGAACTTATTAGCTGCTAAATAAGGCTCTAAGGCCTGCTTATAGAATATGGAACCTTGTGAAAAAAGTTTATCTCCTGTCTCAACAGCATTTTTTGCTTCCTTAAAACCATCTTTTTTGTCTTTAAAATTATCTTTTGAAAATTCCACATTTTGTGCAAATGCAAAATTTGAAAGTAATATTGAAAGAATTGAGATTATTATTGTGTGATAGTTAGTAGCTCGTAGTTTGTAGTTCATGGCTTATAGTTTTTCATCATCAAAATTTCAAATTATTTACAATCGCCTATATAATTTTTTGCTGATTCAATGCCCAATTCAATGGCCTTTTTCCAATCAGCACAAGCCCCGGCATTATCACGAACCATCTCTTTTGCAATACCACGGTTCATATAAGCATAACCATAAGCAGGATTTAACTGGATAGCTTTTGAACAATCTTCAACACTCCCTTTATAATCTTTTGTTCTGAATTTTGCCAACGCACGATTGTTATATGCAAAGGCATAATCCGCTTTGAACTGTGTAGCCATTGTAAAATCAGCAATTGCCCCTACATAATCCCCTTCATCATATTTGGCACTTCCTCTGTTATTATAAGCAATGTAATAATCCTTTTTCAGGTTGATGGCTTCAGTATAATCTTTAATGGCACCCGAGAAATCTCCTTTTTTACGTTTTGCACTTGCCATATTATTATAGGTGAATGCCATTTCGGAATTAGACACCAGTGCTTTATTATAATCAGCAATAGCTCCGGTAAGATCATCCAACTGGCGCTTGGCGCTTCCACGATCATTGTATGCATAAGCATAATCAGGTTTGTAAGTAATAGCCAATGTAAAATCAGCAAGTGCTCCCTTATAATCAGCGGCTTCAAATTTTATTCCCCCCCGGTAATAATATGCTTGCGCATAATCTGTTTTTATTTCAACTGTTTTGGAATAATCTGATGTTGCTCCGGTTTTATCACCTAAAGCATATTTGGCCTGACCCCGGCTGAAATAACTATCCGGATTTTGTGCTAATGTCAATGAGTGATCAAAATCTGCAATAGCTGCACGATAATCTTTCATTTCAAATTTGGTGGTACCACGATTATAATACGCTTTTTCAAAATCAGGTTTTAGTGTAATTGCCTGGTTAAAATTTGATAATGCGCTTTGAAAATTTTTTGCGGAAAAGTCGGCAATACCGGCATTATAAAACTTTTCAGCATCTTGCGATCCATCATCCAGTATCTTGGCTTTAACAATGGAATCGGTTTGTGCAATGCCATTATTTTGAAGGGCAAAAACACAAAACAACAGAACTAATACTTTTTTAAATTGCATAGCAGTTTTTTTTGAATAGGATAAATGTAATAACATTTTTGGACAATCAAAATGGTACATTCATTTTTATATCTTTGTTATTATTTATGATATGCTAAATTTCTATTAAATAAAAAGCAGATTAAAAATCTGCTATACAATATGTTAGATAAAACAGGCATCGCAAAACGAATTGCAAAAGAGATCAAAGACGGTTATTACGTTAATCTCGGAATTGGGATCCCAACACTGGTAGCAAATTATATTCCAAAAGGAATGAATGTGGTGTTGCAATCGGAAAACGGGCTGTTAGGAATGGGGCCTTTTCCTTATGAAGGAGAAGAAGATCCCGATCTGATCAATGCGGGAAAGCAAACCATTACTACTGTTCCGGGTTCTGCTTTTTTTGATTCAGCAATGAGTTTTGGTATGATCCGTGCACGCAAAGTGGATCTTACAATACTTGGAGCAATGGAAGTGGCAGATAATGGCGATATCGCCAACTGGAAAATACCCGGCAAAATGGTAAAAGGCATGGGTGGTGCAATGGACCTGGTAGCATCAGCAAAAAATATTATTGTAGCTATGCAGCATGTGAATAAAGCAGGAGAATCAAAATTATTAACAAAGTGTACTTTACCCTTGACGGGAGTTCATTGTGTTAAAAAAATTGTAACAGAGTTTGCTGTACTGGATGTAACCTCAAAAGGATTTAAATTACTGGAACGCGCTCCTGGGATTAGCGTTGAACAAATAAAAAACGCCACAGAAGGGCGTTTGATCATTGAAGGTGAAATTCCGGAAATGGTAATTGAATAATAAAGATATTATTTTACGTAATCTTCCGGTTTTTTTGGTTTGTTTTTCCTTTCAAAAAGCCATATTGCGCCGGCATTTAAAGCTATTAAATAACCTCTTGCATATTTCCGGAAAATTAGTTCAGGAGAAATGTCTATCCCCAGGTTAACAGCAAGATTTACTTTTTTGAATGGTTGGTATTGAATATTTTCAGATATATAAAAGTCAAGAGGATTAATAAATCTAAAGCGATAATTATGCTTTTTTACAGACTTATCTTCATAAATATCTGAATAATAACTGTACATAACTAAAGGAAATGCCATACCTGATGAAAATGTAAGGCGCTTAAAATGATAGTTAAAATAAAAGCTGTAATCCAAAATATACATGGATGTTTTCCCTGTCTTTAAGGGACTGTTATTTTCATTTTTTAAGCTGTCGTGGTGTATACTTTTTTCTGTTTTATAATTTAACCTGATCCCGTTTTGTATGGAAATATTCTTGGTAAAAAAATGCCTGTAGGCTCCGTTTAAATAAAATCCAGATGTATTTACATACTCGTGTTGTATATACGTGTTTGGATAAGCAGAATTAGGAGTTACTCCTGGAAAAGATTCAAATATTTTTGTTCCCTGGTAAATATTATATAAATAAGAACCGGTGAATACAAAAAAAAATTTTTTGTATTCACCGGAATCTGCTTTTATTTCGTCCTGCGCTTTAACTGAAAAAGGAATAATAAATAAAAAGAAAATTATTGCATATTTCATTAGTTATAAATTAGCTTTTCAACTATAACAGAAGGACTGTTTTTAAATTTAATCTTTAAAAAATACATACCTTTTGAGTAATTATTTAGATCAATTATTAACGAAGAATTTATATTATTATTGTTTTTAATTAGTTTTCCAAAAACATCATATAGTTCAATTGTTTCAATGTAATTATACTCAACGTTTGAAACAAATGTAAAAACACCATCATTACTCGGGTTTGGCGAAATATTGTAAGCAGTTCCTGCAATATTATCAAGGGTACTGATTTTTAGAGCTTCGAAATCAGGCCTGTCGCGATTAACATCTCTACTTCTAACTAATTGGTCAGAACATATTCCGGTAGCTATTGCGATAAATTTTCCGCCAGATTCAACGGAAAATCCGGGGTGTAAGATAATTAATTCCGATACGTATTTTACATCACTGCCGCTACGACAGATGACAGGCCCATTTGGAGTAGAGTTGATATATGTACCTGCTATTATATAGTTATCAGCCTTTTCAATGGTTACACCTGAAAAATATTGTTTATTCTGAATTTCCAGATAATCTATACAACAATCAGCCAGTTGAGTATTATGGAGATCATATCCCTGGGTAGCGCTCCCGTTGCCAATGAGATACGTTAATGAGCTTGTATAGGTTTGGTCGTAACTGCAATTCCACAACCGTAATGTATATGTGTAAACATCCTGTGGAAATAAGCTGCCATCTGGTTTTTGGCCTGTCCAGCTGAAATAATAATCGGGATATCCGGTATCTTTTAATCCATTTGGGTCATAAGCGTTTTGATTGTATATTTCTTCCCCCCACCTATTGAATACCGTAAAGTTAATCCCCATGGCATCTTTTATAAGCATTGTAAAGCCGGGGGCATTATTAGCAACTATGGCATTGGGCATGGTTGAATATTGAATAGCGCCCAAACCGGGGCTGCATGTTTTACCGCATTGGTCAACTTCTTCCAATGATACTTCATCAATAAAAACATATCCATCATAGCAATGGTCAAAAGAACCACTGGAAGTATAATTGTTTTGCCTTAAGTCTATCATAAAATAATCCCAGTTAAAAGTGTTGGATGGAGCCCTGAATACAGCACTGATCTTCGTCCATCCGTTAGTATTCGGGTAATTGCTCAAATTCAGATTCCATGACCCGATTTCAAGTAATTGATTATTAATCGTTTGATAATCTACATATTGTTGCGAACATTCTTGTTGCTGAGTAATATTATCCTCAGATTTATAGTGAACCCCCTGTTTAGCCAGGTAACATTTAAGGCTTGAATTATCAATGGTTCCTCCCTGAGTTGAAGAGTATAAATAAATATACATTGATACAACATAAAGTTCACCAGCTTTCATTTCTTCATTTCTGAAATTTTGTTGTATTAATTCATAATTTAACATACCAACTACCCCTGATCCACTTACTGGTGTTGGCGCTGGACTATATTCCGAATGTTGTCCATTGTAAACCCAATCAGGAGAATGAAAACGTCTTAGCCCTCCCGCTGTTTGAACAGTTTTAACTCTGCTCTCCCAACTTTCTAAGTTATTGACTTGTGCTAAACCATTTGGATAACCTTGCCCATCTGCTGTTTCAAACCCACCATTAAAAAGTAAGTTTCCTGCACTGCTTCGACCTTGTGTAGTTGAACCGGCATACTGGGCTTTTGTATTTTTTATATTGATAAAAAGCACCACTATAACTATGAATATGTTTTTCATGTAAGAGATCAGATAATTTATATATTAAAAAATTAAATTTTGAAGGTTGCCTGATTACTTTTTCAGAACTTCCAATTCTTTTTTTATGCTTTCAATTTCCTTGTTTTGCTGAACCAAGTATAAAGTTAATTCTTCAACTTTTTTTAATAAAAGGATATTCATTTCTGAAAGATTAATACCATTCTCACATACTTCTTTTTCAGCAGGAATTTCGGGTAAATGCTTATGTGCTTTATAATAATTTTCAACTTCATGTAAACCAGGTAATTTATAATTATCATTAAATACATAATCAGCCCAATTATCTGCAGTCACAATAATAGCCCTTACTACCATTATACAAGCAACGGTTAACCTGGAATAACTGGCATGTGGCCCGGAAGTTATTTTTTTAGGGGGAGTAAATATCGGAAGAGCAAA
>JBQTHQ010000148.1:0-1752 GCA_052389695.1 Bacteroidota bacterium
ATTGAACAAAAGGTAAATTCACGTAATCCCCGCTCCACGGTTGGTACTTCCACTGAGATTTATGACTATTTAAAACTATTATATGCCCGCATCGGCAAAACCTTTTCTCCCATTTCAGGTAACCAGGTAAAAAGAGATACGGTTACAGATGTAGTGAATTATATTACTTCCTTACAACCCGAAACGAAGATACTGGTGCTTTCTCCTTTAAAAAAACAGGCCGATAAAACATTAAAAAGACAACTAGAGCTATTGACCCAGCAAGGATTCACCCGGATCCAATATCAAGGAGAAATACATAAAATAGAAGATCTTATTTCCACTAAGTTCTCAGAAAAGGAGCCTATAAATATTGTGATTGACCGAATAACCGTTCGACCGGATGATGAAGACAATGAAAACAGAATATCCGACTCCATGCAAACGGCTTTTTTTGAAGGTGAAGGAGAATGCGCTGTGGAAATTACCTCACCCCTTCCCCTCTCCAAAGGAGAGGGGGCGACAGGTGATTCGCCAAAGAAAAAAGTTAAAAAGATGTCTTCCCCCTCTCCTTTGGAGAGGGCTGGGGTGAGGTATTTCTCAAATCGTTTTGAACTGGATGGAATGACCTTTGAAGAGCCCAGCACGCACTTCTTTAGCTTTAATAATCCTATCGGTGCATGTAAACATTGCGAAGGTTTTGGAAGTGTGATCGGTATTGATGAAGATTTAGTGATCCCCAATAAAAATCTATCCGTTTTTGAAGAGGCCATTGTTTGCTGGAAAGGGGAGAAAATGAGCGAATGGAAAAATGTATTGGTGATGAATGCTCATAAATTTGATTTCCCGGTTCATCGTCCGTATTATGATCTAAGTGCGAAGGAAAAGAAACTTTTATGGACCGGCAATAAATATTTTGAAGGACTGAATGCTTTTTTCAAACACCTGGAGGAACAAGCTTATAAAATACAATACCGTGTAATGCTCTCTCGCTACCGCGGAAAAACGGTTTGCCCGGAATGCAATGGAACGCGCTTGCGCAAAGATGCTTCCTATGTGAAGGTGGCGGAAAAGTCTATTAATGATATTGTATTGATGCCGGTTAAAGATTCATTGAAATTTTTCAAAACTATTAAATTGTCTGATTACGATACTGAAATAGCAAAACGTATTTTGATAGAGATAACAAACCGTTTACAGTTTTTAGATGATGTGGGTTTAGGCTATCTTACCCTAAATCGTTTATCGAATACTTTATCGGGAGGAGAATCTCAACGTATTAACCTTGCTACCTCATTGGGCAGTAGTCTTGTCGGCTCCATGTATATTTTGGATGAACCCAGCATTGGTTTACATTCACGCGATACCACACGTTTAATAAAAGTGTTGATGTCCCTCAAAAATATTGGCAATACCGTAATTGTTGTTGAACATGATGAAGAGATCATGCGTGCTGCTGATCAACTGATAGACATTGGCCCGCTTGCAGGAACACGGGGTGGTGAACTGGTTTTTCAGGGCGATCATCAAGAACTGGAAAATGAAGAAAGAAGTTTGACAGCATTGTATTTAACAGGTAAAGAAAATATTGAAGTGCCTGCATCAAGAAGAAAATGGAACAGTTATATTGAGATACAGGGCGCAAGAGAAAATAACCTTAAAAATTTCAATGTAAAATTTCCGCTCAATACCATGACCGTTGTAACAGGTGTCAGCGGCTCCGGTAAAACATCATTGGTGAAGCGCGTGTTGTATCCCGCATTAAAAAAATTG
>JBQTHQ010000149.1:0-23494 GCA_052389695.1 Bacteroidota bacterium
TAATACAATTGCTACTCATTCTGTTATAGAATATTTTGTACCCCAACTTGATCAGAAAGGGAAAATCCGATTTCATGTGTATAAATTATCAGGTTCAATTTCTACTTTCAAGGTCGCTTTTAGTGATACCGTTTTTAAAAGTAGTATTCCAATTTTAGAACTTTTAGTAACCGATTCAAAATACAATTTGTATGGGCGTTTTGAGCTCTTTGGCTGTCATTTATATGAATCTAGCTCTTATTTGGATGGATTACTTTTTGAATCTGATCATTCAAAAACAAAATATGAATATAAACTGCTTTTTGAGAACCAGGTGATTGAAACAATAGACAGCGGGAATAGCATTAAGATCAGACTTCACAAATATAAAAGACCCGGAAAATGTAATATAGCCAATTACTTATGTGATATGTGATTCTACACCTCCTTTTATTGCAGTTTTACATACATTTGCCCCATGAAACCATTTCCCGTTGAATATTCTTCCTTATCTGCTAAAGCGTTACTTCAATTGGTAATAAACAATTATAATTTCAGTAATAACTCTTCAATTACTTTTTTAAAACGCGGGTTCAATGATACGTATCTGATTGATTCAGATGATTCAAAATATGTATTACGGGTTTATAAATTCAATTGGAGAAGTTTTGAAAGTATTGAAACGGAAATACAATTATTGAACTACCTGAATGAAAACAAAATTTCCGTTGCTTTTCCTGTTAAAGACAATAGTACGAAGTATATTCAGTCTGTTTCAGCACCTGAAGGCTTACGTTATTCAGTGCTTTTTTCTTTTGCTGAAGGTGAGCAGGTTCGTAAGTTAACAGCCGAACAATCTTATTTATTGGGAATAGAAACCGGAAAAATCCATTTACTCACAAAAAACAGATCATTTGGCGCAGTTGCTCAAAATTATGATATAAAGTTTCAGTTTGAAAAAATATTAAATACGCTAAAACCAATTCTCGCTGATCATCAGGATGAGTATAATTATCTCTTGCAGCTTCAAAAAGAATTTTTGAGTGTATTTAATGGAATTAATAAAAATGAATTAGCTGAAGGGCTTTGCCATGGCGATTTACAAGCTGAAAATTTTCATATAAATACAAATGATCAGTTTACCTTTTTTGATTTTGATTTCTTTGGGAGTGGCTGTTTGATCTATGATATTGGTGTGTTTGTATGGTATGATCATAAAAATAAACCGGTTGAAATCATTGATTCATTCCTAAAAGGGTACGAAACACAGCGTAAATTATCTTCTACAGAAATAAAATTACTTCCCTATTTCAGCACCTTACGGGCTTTGTTTCAAATGAATTTATATTGTAAGATCAGTGATGGACAACAATTACCATTATGGCCGGCTCAACAGGTCGCCGATTTTATTAAAAAAGTGGAGAAATGGCATTTGAAGAATACAAAAAATTAATTGGCACCAAATGTTTCCTGTCTTTTCTTTTGCATTACCAGCCCTGCAAGTAATGATGAAATAAGCCCGAAGAATAGGATAGGAGGTATTAATTTAAAAGAACTGAAATTAGTTCGTTCCGCTTCCAGGTATTTAGGTATATCCTGTGCCGGAATTTTATGTTCTATCAATGATTTTTTCGCTTCACTTAAAAAATAATCGATCGTATCGGGAGTAATTACCGTGTAGTAAATATAGTTGAAGAGCGCTAAAAAAGTTGCTAATACAACACTGTATAACAGCCCTGTTCTTAGCGCATCTTTAAATTCCAATATGCCCTGATCCCTTCGCTTTTTCAAATAAATGCTTAAAAATACTCCGATAATAAGCAAGGTAAACGTAATGTAATTTCTGTAAACATATACTTCTATTGTATAAAAACCCAATTTATTTGCAAAAGCATACCAGGCAATTGAATTGATCAATCCGGCAGCTATTCCTATCAGTATGGTAAAAGGGATCTTCATAAGGGCTTTCTATTGATGAGATCGCTTCGTCCCGAATTTTCGGGCTCGCGATGATGAATTTTTAATTTATCATTCATCATTTATAACTCCAAAGGGATTATCCGTTCATGGAGATCAGGAATTCTTCATTTGTTTGCGTGTTTTTCAAACGGTCTCTCATAAATTCCATGGCTTCAACAGGATTCATGTCGGATAAGTGTTTACGCAAGATCCAAACACGTTGTAATGTTTCTTTGTCAACCAACAGATCGTCTCTTCGTGTGCTGGATGCAACAATATCAATTGCAGGATATACACGTTTGTTTGCCAGTTTACGATCCAGTTGGATTTCGGAGTTACCTGTACCTTTGAATTCCTCAAAGATAACCTCATCCATTTTAGAACCTGTTTCTGTAAGTGCTGTAGCAATAATGGTAAGTGATCCGCCATTTTCCACCTTACGTGCCGCACCGAAGAAACGTTTTGGTTTATGAAGCGCATTTGCATCCACACCACCGCTCAATACTTTACCGGATGCAGGCTGCACAGTGTTATAGGCACGGGCTAAACGTGTGATAGAATCCAATAAAATACAAACATCATGTCCGCATTCAACCATTCGTTTTGCTTTTTCAAGAACAATGTTGGCAATTTTTACGTGACGATCAGCAGGTTCATCAAACGTAGAAGCAATTACTTCCGCTTTTACACTGCGTGCCATATCGGTAACCTCTTCCGGGCGCTCATCGATCAATAAAATGATCAAATACGTTTCGGGATGATTGGCTGCGATAGCGTTAGCAATATCTTTTAAGAGAACCGTTTTACCTGTTTTAGGCTGAGCAACAATTAATGCACGTTGTCCTTTACCTATCGGTGTAACCAGGTCAAAGATACGGGATGATAAATTTTGCTGCGGATGTCCTGTTAATTTAAACTTTTCGTATGGGAAAAGCGGTGTTAAATAATCAAAAGGCACACGGTCACGCACAAAAGCAGGTTCACGCCCGTTTATTTTCTCCACTTTAATTAATGGGAAATATTTTTCTCCTTCTTTTGGCGGGCGGATGCTTCCGCGAACAGTATCACCTGTTTTTAATCCGAATAATTTAATTTGTGATTGAGATACATAAATATCATCGGGTGAGTTCAAATAATTATAATCGGATGAACGTAAAAACCCATATCCATCAGGCATTGATTCCAACACACCTTCACTTGTAACGATCCCATCAAAATTATAAAGATCCTGTTGACGGGGAGGACTATTGTATTTTGAGCGATTTTGATTGTCTTTGGATTCAGTATCCGGGCTTTCAGTTTTAGAACTATCTGTATTATCCTGTGAAAAAGTTTCAGTATTTGTAGCTTCAGGAGTATTTGTTGGAGCTTGAGAAGGGCTTTCGGGTCTGGTAGTAGTGGGAAAATCATCATCATTAAAAAAAGAGCTTGTTTCTACTTCTTTTTTAGGAACTTCGTTGTCATTTCCATCCGGTCGTGGTTTTCGGGACCGTAAAGTTTTTTCCTGTTTTTCATCAGCGGCAGTGGGGTTAATGGCCTGTTGATCAAGGATTTTGTAAACGAGTTCCTGTTTTTTCAAAAGTTCGTACTTAGGAATGTTTAATTTTTTTGCAATGTCCTTAAGGTCACCAACAAGCATGTTGTTCAATTCAATGATGTCGTACATAGTTTTTTTATTTGATTAATGGATCAATTCGGGTGATTGATGTTTAGAATGGAGATTTAATAAATGGTATTTGGTTTTCGATAAAATTTCTGATTGTGATTTGTTATAGGAATGTATAACATAGGAACACAGTGCAATAATACAAAGATTTTTTTAAATACAAATATAATTTCGATCTTTTTTATGTTAAGTATCGGCTTAAATTCTCGGGCCAATTTCAATCACTTCCAGGTCTTTTATTTTGTCGGCATCAATAGTGAACCTAAGCATTGTTTTGACTTTATGAAAGCCATGTATCCCCGCTGCCCCTGGATTCATATGCAATAGCTGGTATTTTTCATCAAACATTACCTTTAAAATATGAGAATGCCCGCAAATAAAAAGTTTCGGAGGGTTTTTCCTGATCTCGTTAAGTATATCCGGGGAATAATGATTGGGGTAACCACCAATATGTGTCATTAAAACACCTACATTTTCGCACATAAACCGCTGATTTTTGGGATATACGTTGCGTACATCCTGCCCATCAATATTGCCATATACAGCCCTTAGGGGTTTTATTTTTGAAAGCTGGTCTGCAATGGTAATTGTGCCAATATCTCCTGCATGCCATATTTGGTGGCAAGGTTCAAAGTATTTGAAAATCTTTGGGTCTAAATAATTGTGAGTGTCTGATAATAATGCAATGCGTTGCATTTAAGAAATGGATTTACTCAAAGATACTATTCCTGCCAATTAAATAGGTATGATATCCTGTTTTTTTACCCATCCCACATTCCCATTCGCGATCTTTATTTCCATCCAACTCTCTTCTTCCTGGGTAATGTTTACTTTGGTTCCTTCATGTAAAATAAATAGCTTGGTTCCCTTTTCATTGGGAGAGCCGACCACAGTTACAGATGGGGATATAATAATGCCATCGCTGCTGTTTGTGCTAAGTTTATAGGAATGCCGGGCAATAAAAAAAAGAAATATGCTCAAAATAAATAAGGTTGCACCTCCAAAAAATCCCAATCGTTTTAGATTTATGATATGTGAAGAAAAATAGATCCCCAATAATATCAATGATAGAGCTACAACTATAATACAGAATATTGACCAGCTTTTCTCATCCATCAGGTCCACCAAACCGTTTTTCCATTCCGTTAAAAATAATTGTGGGGCAACCTCAATTTTATCTTCAATTTTTTGATTGGCTAATTTCAGGTTAACAGTGATGTCCTCATCCTGTGGATCTAATTTTTTTGCACGTTCGTAATTTAGAATAGCCAACCCCAGGGTATTACTTTTATAATAGGCATTACCGAGATTAAAATAAATTTCAGGAGCTTCCACATTTTTACTTAATATACTTTCATAAAGTGTAATGGCTTTGCTGTAATCACCTTTTGAATAAGCAGTATTGGCACTATCAAGAGTTGCTTTATTGTCATTGGGCTTTCCAAATGAAAATAGGCCACTTGTTAAAACAAATAAAATGGTTAGTAATATATTTTTAGCTTCTGATCTCATCTTCAATTTTTGTAATCAGTTCAACAGTACTGTTATAAATATCTTTCAGGTTACCGGATGCTGCATTAGGTGCGTAGTGCGCGTATTCGCAATTGTCAAGTGTTGTGATCAATTGATGAATGGTATTTTTAGTTACATTTTTTGACTTAAGGGTGCTTGAAATATGTTCCTTATTCAGATCAGCTACAGGAATATTTAATTTATTGCTGATATATCCATATAACGCCTTAAATATCTCAACATAAAAAGGTTCTTTACTATTTGTCTTTAAATGTTTTTCAGCCAGGGATAATTGCTTCTTGGCCATTTTAGTGGCTTTACGGCTTTTTACCGCTATCACATCCCTGTTTTGTTCCCTGTTCTTCCTGTAAAGAATAATAAATCCTATAAAAGCAAGAAATGGAAAAATCAACAATAAGTAGAACAGGAGAGAGCCGAAAAAATAGCTACGCTTAGGTTTTAGTTGAACCGCATTTGTTTTAATATACCGGATATCACTTCCCAATACTTTCAGCTCTTCTTTACTGCGGGTGTTAGCGCCAACAACGGTTGCACTGCTTTGATCGCCCTTTTCTACCTGGAGAATAAAATCAGGTGAAGGCAGAGTAATGTATTCTTTTTTGTTCGGATCGAAATAGCTGAAATGGATCTGATCGATCTTATATTCACCTTCATGTCTTGGAATAATAAGATAATCAAATGTTTTGCTTCCACTTACACCCGTTGTACCGGCAGTGATCTTCTCACTTGTTTTTGGGTCATATGTTTCAAAATCTTCAGGGAAATTAATTTTTAAAGGATCAACAAGTTTTATATTGCCATTACCGCTTAATGTAATGGTTAAATTAACGGCTTCATTTGCTTTTACTTTGTCTTTACTTAATTGGGCTTTAAATGAATAATCACCGACTGCACCTGAAAAGTCAGAAGGTTTATTAGCATCAGGAAGAGGTAATATTTCAATAGCTATTGTTTTACTTTTTACAGAGAGTACCGCATCTTCATAACCACCTCCGAAGAATTGCTCGAATATATCACGTGGCTGCCTGTTCGATTGCTTACGCACAACGCATTCCACA
This sequence comes from Bacteroidota bacterium, assembly GCA_052389695.1. Lineage (GTDB taxonomy): Bacteria > Bacteroidota > Bacteroidia > 2-12-FULL-35-15 > 2-12-FULL-35-15 > 2-12-FULL-35-15. The sequence goes on from JBQTHQ010000149.1 coordinate 6,196, forward strand.
ACCATAGGTTCAATTTCTAATTTTCCGCTGCGCTGTGCAAATATATAGCTGCGTTTTAATTCGGCCACCTGGTAGCCGATTCCGTCAATGTTCTCGTTTGTTAACTGAATTTGCTGGCTACCCGGCATATCCTGGGCCCAAAAACCCGTATAATCGGGAAATTTAATATCGCGGAATCCTCTTAATTGATAACGGGTGTAAACCTTGTGCGTTACTGTAATTTGTTCACCCATATACGCTTTTGTTTTACTTACAGAAGTTCTAACAAATAAATTGTCGCCTGTATTTTCAGTATTGGAAGCTGATGGATTTTGTGATGACTGATTATTGTTTTGATTTCCTGCACTACCTTTTACAGCTTCTATTATCAATGAATTGGATTGAACGGTAGCTCCACCTGTACTAATGCTTGCCGGACCGATGGTAAATTTCCCTTCTTTTTTTGCTGAGATGATGTATGACAAAGTGATCGATTGGCTCATATTCCCATTTACGATAGACATGCTGGTGGATTGATTAGGCCCCGAATAAACATTGAACTCATTTAATGCAGGAGCCCGAAAATCAGAACCATTGCCACCTAACACATAAGAAATTTGAAATGTTTCGCCCACAGCAACTTTTGTTCTACTAGCCGAGGCAGTAAATTTCTGTGCCATTACAGTGTTTGCAATAACTAATAAACAAAGTAATACGACCCCTCTCAATCTCCCCAAAGGGGAGAAGAAGCTGCAAAATATATTTACTGTTTTTTTCATTGATCCAATGTCATTGATATAGGCAGATTTCTCTCTTCATTCGAAATGACAGTTCCTATAATCCTTAATTCTTAATTTATAATTTTTAATTTCTTCTACCAGTCCTTCTCAATTTTCACTTTCACGCCTTGAGCTTTTTCTTTTTTCATTTTCTCCTGAAGATTTTTTTCATCATTCTGCAAAGCATCTAACAATCGTTTTGCATCTTCTTTGGAAATTTTATTTTTTTCAGGCTGTGGTTTTTCCTGATCCTTTTTCTTTTCTTCCTTTTTATCTTCTTTTTTCTCTTTCTCTTTTTTATCGTCTTTCTTTTCCTTATCGTCCTTTTTGTCCTTGTCCTTATTTTGCTGCTGTTGCTGTTGTTTTAGCATTTGTTGTGCATACGATAAATTATACCGGGTATCCTCATCATTAGGATCATTCTTCAAAGCATTTTTGTATGCATTGATACTTTCCTCATACTTTTTTGATTTTAATAATGCATTGCCCAGGTTGTGATACGCTTTTGATAAAGTATCTTTTGAAGTAGCCTTGTGTGTAAGTGATTGAAATTGTTGTGCAGCCTCTTCATATTTTTCCTGCTTATAATAAGCATCTCCCAGGTTAAATGAGCCTTTGTATGAATCCTTATTTTTATTTAAGCCTTGTTTGTAACTTTTTTCAGCTTCTACATAATTTTTACGCTCATATTGCTTGTTACCCTCAATAATAAATTTCTTCTCCTGTTGAGCAATTGAGCCAATAGGGAATAGGCAATAGGCAATAGCTGAAATAATTATATGTTTATATGTTAGGCACATTTTAATTCTTTTCTCCGAAAATGTTCAAACGTTCATAAAATTTACTTTTGCGTTCCGTTAAAAAAGTTTCAATCAACAAAAGCAATAATGCTCCGGCGATGAACCATTGAAAGCGGTCCTCATAATCGCTGTACATTTTACTTTCAAACTGTTTTTTTTCTAATTTATCAACTGCATCCAATACATTATTTAAACCTGCATCCGAATTGGAAGCACGGACATAAATACCATCTCCTGCCATTGCAATTTCCTGTAATACCTGCTCATTTAATTTGGTTACTACTGTATTTCCTTCTTTATCTTTTCTAAAACCTTCACGAACATTTCCTCTATATACAGGTATTGGCGAACCTTCAGCAGAACCCATGCCAATTGTATGAATAGTGATTCCTTTACCTGCAGCTGATTCTGCTGCTCTTATTGCATCATCTTCATGGTTTTCACCATCCGTAATAACAATGACAGCTTTATTCTTTCCTTCGTCTTTTCCAAAAGATCCCATTGCCAGGTCAATCGCAGAACCTATTGCAGTTCCTTGTGTTGGGATCATATCTGTATTGATACTTTCCATAAATAATTTAGCAGCAGAATAATCTGTAGTTATAGGTAGCTGAACATATGCTTCACCTGCAAATACTATTATCCCGATCCGGTCGCCTTCCAGCTTATCCACTAATTTTGAGATCGCCTGTTTTGCTTTTTCCAGGCGATTAGGTTGAAGATCTTCAGCCTTCATACTATTGGATACATCCAGACAGATCATCAGATCGGCACCTTTGCGTTTTACTTCTTCTAATTTTGTTCCTATTTGAGGATTTATGATCCCTATGATTATCAATGAAAATGACAGCGTATACAAAATGAATTTCCAGATCCGTTTTGTTTTTGATACATCCGGGAATAATTGTTGGATAACAGAAAGATCACCGTATGAGGTCAATACTTTTTTTCTCCAACGGCTCATTATCCAGTAAATAATAATGAACACCGGTATCAAACCAAGTGCGTATAAAAAATATTTATTTTCTAATTGAAACATTTATTTGTTTTTTTTGCCTACTGCTAAATTGCCTACTGATTACGGTGTTGTTCTTAACATTGTGTTTTTTACTAGAAACTCAACCAACAACAATAAAGCGGCGCTTACTGCAAATGGTAAAAAATGTTCCGCCTTATTAGTAAAATTCTTTTCTTCAAAAATTGTTTTTTCCAGGCGATCGATCTCTTTGTACACTTCCTTTAATTTTTTATTATCTGTTGCACGGAAATACTTCCCGCCTGTCATGTTCGCGATCTCTGTCATCGACTCCTCATCAATATTCACATCCACATAACCATACTGGTAAGATCCATCCGGGTACATGGCTATTGGTGAAAGTGCTTTTCCTCTTGTTCCTACACCAATTGTGTAAACGCGAACATTAAAAGCTTTGGCAATTTCTGCTGCTGTTATTGGCGCCACTGAACCCTGGTTGTTCACACCATCGGTTAACAAAATGACCACTTTGCTTTTTGCTTTACTGTCTTTTACTCTTGTAACAGCAGTAGCTAAACCATTTCCAATGGCGGTTCCGTCTTTAACCATTCCTGTTTGTATGCCTTCAAATAAATTTTTAATGATCGCATGATCGCTTGTTAAAGGACATTGAGTAAAGCTTTCTCCGCTAAAGATCACTAAGCCAATTCTGTCATTGGGTCGGCTGTCAATAAAATCCTGTGCAACTGCCTTCGCTGCTTCTAAACGATTTGGTTTAAAATCCTTTGCCAACATACTGCCTGAAATATCAAGCGACATTACAATATCAATTCCTTCTGTTTTTACATCTTTCCAACTGGAACGCGACTGTGGGCGTGCCAATACAACGATCAACAAAGCAATTGAAATTAGTCTGAATGCGATTAAACTATGACGAAAGTATTGCTTGAACGATGGTCGTATACCCTCAAAACCTTTGAATGTAGATATTTTTAGCTCAGCATGATAAGTCTTGTTTTTCCAGATATACCAGACAATGATCACCGGAATGACCAATAAAAGCCATAACAGCTCTTTATTTGCAAAAGTTATATCGTTAAAAAAATCGAACATGCTTATTTCCTATTTACTATTTACTGATCCCTGTTTACTAATTTCCTCTTCCTCTTCTCTTTTTGTCCCGTTAACAAAATCATAGCTGTTTGCCATGCTTAATTCATTTTCATTTGCAAGAGGTTGTTCCTTTGCAAATTTTACAAGATCAGCCAGTATCAATACCTGTTTTAGTTTATTCTTGCTTTCCTCATCTATTGCAACATTTCTGAATCCATATAGAATTTCATCTGTAGTTTGTTCCAATGCCTGTATCTTAAAGCGGTTTTCAATGTATTCCCTTAAAATATCAGTGAGTGTACTGTAGTATTGTTTTATTTTTCCTTCCTGCCACAATTTTTCATTCTTCAATTTTTCAAGCTTTTCAAAAGCAATAATATGAGCAGGAATTTTTGGAGTTTCCTTTACAAATGGAAGGGGTTTGCTTTTCTGTGCATGCCTTATCAAAATGATCATCAGAATGATGAGCAGTATCGCAGCAAGAGCTCCATAAACGATATATGGATTATCCTTCAACCAATCCAGCCAGGTATAGGTTTCCTGGTAAATACCTTTAATGTCTTTGATAGCAACAGTTGTGTCAACGGTAACAGTATTTACTTCCAGCAATAAAGGTTCCGTTAAAATTTTATTGCTGTCATTTATTGTAAACTGAAACGGTGTTATTGCCCAATATCCGGAATCAAATGAAGTGAGCAGAAGAGTTTTCTTCTGTAAAAATTGAAGAAGATCAGCGCTATCAGGAATAATGGTGTCAACTTTGGATTGACTTATCACTTCTATTTCCTTACGAATAGTATCTGCAATTTCAGGCCATTGGATCTTTACTTGTTTGCCATTATCAACACGATAAAGTATGCTTAACTCTAATTTAACCTGCTGACCAATTTTTATATTGCTGCTATCCAGTTTAGCACTTGCTTTTATATCCTGCGCCAGTGATGCAAATGAAAATAGGAGCAGAGGCAAAAGAAAAATTAGCCTTCTGCTTTTTTTGTTGAGCTTATGTATAATTAATCGTTTCATTTTTACCCACCCCTGCCCCTCCCGGGAGGGGACAGAGTTCTATTTGAACTAACGTCTTTTGAATAAATTCATCAACGGCTGTATATATGATTCAGCTGTATTTATATTGGTTGAATCAACACCGCTCTTATTAAACATTTCTTTTAAATATCCTTCACGTTCTTTTGCTTTAACAGCGAAATGGATGCGAACATTTTTATCCGAAGTATCTATCCATTTTAATTTGCCTGTTTCGGCATCCTGTACTTTTATTAAACCGACATCCGGCAATTCCTGTTCACGCTTGTCATAAATGCGAAGAGCAACCAGATCATGTTTTTTATTCGCGATCTTCAATGCATCTGTAAAATTATCAGCCATAAAATCGGAAATGATAAAAGCAATACTGCGTTTTTTTATAGCACTGGTTAAATAACGTAATGCCTGTTGTATATCTGTTTTTTTATGTTCAGGCTTAAATTCTATAAGATCGCGAATGATGCGTAATACATGTGTTTTACCTTTTTTAGGCGGAATGAATTTTTCGATCTTATCAGTAAAAAATATAACGCCTATTTTATCATTGTTTTGAATGGAAGAAAAAGCAAGTACAGCGCATAATTCAGTGATCAGTTCCTGTTTCAATTGTTTTTGTGTCCCAAATTCCCCAGATGCACTTACATCCACTAAAAGCATTACCGTCATTTCCCGCTCTTCTTCAAATACTTTAACATAAGCGTTATTGAAACGAGCGGTTACATTCCAGTCAATGGAGCGGATATCATCTCCCGGCTGGTATTCACGAACTTCACTGAACGTCATACCACGCCCTTTAAAAGCACTGTGGTACTCTCCTGAAAATTATTGGTTGGAGAGGCCACGTGTTTTGATCTCAATTTTTCGCACTTTTTTTAGCAGTTCGCTGGTTTCCATAAAATGGGGACGAGGGACGGAATAGGGGCGGGGGACGCTGTGTTCCTGCCACGATTCAGTCTTCTTGTTATTTTTTTTTATCTTCTAGTGTTTGTATTGATTTTGTCAACATTGCAATAATTGAATCTAATTTTTTAGTTCTTTCACTGATTACCGTTTCATTTAATAAAGAATTAGTTTTCCTGTACCATCCCTTAGTTTCACGTGCTGATCCTCTGGAAATTCGTAGAAATTGAGGATATTCTTTTCCAAAACCTCTGCCATAGCCTTCTTCTATGTTGGCGGAGATAGAACCAACAGAACGTATCAATTGTTTAGTGATTTCTTTACCTCTAAAATCTTTAGATAATATTTCAGTATCCTTCCAGCAATCATCCCACAATTCCAATGATAATTGATAAAATACAATTTCATTTAATCTGTCTTTCATACTCAAATTTTCTTTAGTAACTTATTTGTAGTTAGTACGTCACCTCGTCCCTTTTCGTCCCCTTTTTAAGGGTCGAGGGGCGAAGGGGCGGGGGATGCTATTCTTATCTCGTTATTTCTTTTTTAATTTTTTTATTGATTTTGTATGCATTGCCAATGAATGATCTGAGCTTTCGTTCCTTTTCCTTCCCCTGTCCTTCATCCCTTATTTAAGTTAGTACGTCACCCCTCGTCCCTCGTCTCTCGTCCTTCGCCACTTCTATGGTACTTCAATCGTATTCAATATCTCATTTATGATCATTTCTGAAGTAATATTCTCCGCTTCCGCTTCATACGTTAATCCGATACGATGGCGCAATACATCTGTACAAACAGCACGGATATCTTCCGGAATAACATAACCTCTGCGTTTAATGAAGGCATAAGCTTTTGCAGCCATTGCAAGGTTAATACTTGCACGTGGTGAGCCACCAAAGTTGATCAGTCCGGCAAATTTGTTGAGTTTATATTCAGAAGGGAAACGTGTGGCAAAAACAATGTCAATAATATATTTTTCGATCTTCTCATCCATATATACATCTTTCACAACAGCACGTGCTTTTAAAATATCTTCAGGATGAAGTATTGGATTCACATTGGGGAATTCGCTTGCTAAATTCTGACGAATGATCTTGCGTTCATCTTCTTTAGTTGGATATCCAACAACCAGCTTTAGCATAAAACGGTCGACTTGCGCTTCAGGCAGGGGATAAGTACCTTCTTGCTCAATGGGATTTTGAGTTGCAAGAACTAAAAAAGGATTCGGTAATTTAAACGTTTGATCACCAATGGTTACCTGTTTCTCCTGCATGGCTTCTAATAAAGCGCTTTGTACCTTTGCCGGTGCACGGTTGATCTCATCCGCTAAAATAAAGTTGGCGAAAATGGGGCCCTGACGAACAGTGAATTCTTCTTTTTTCTGATTATAGATCATCGTACCGATCAAATCGGCAGGTAACAGGTCGGGGGTAAACTGAATACGACTAAAGTTAGCGTGAATGGTATTTGCCAGCGACTTAATAGCCAATGTTTTTGCCAATCCCGGAACACCTTCCAATAAAATATGTCCGTTGGATAATAAACCGATCAACAGGCGTTCAACCATGTATTTCTGGCCTACGATAACTTTATCCATTTCCATGGCAAGCAGGTCAACGAAGGCACTGTCGCGCTGAATACGTTCATTTAGTTCTTTGATATCAGTCATAGTTTTATGTTTTTTATGTGGACTTTTTTCTGATTTTTTATGGGTCAAAATTAAGTACAAAAGCTATCGATGAAGGGTTGTAGCCTGTTAAAAATTGTTAAGGTTTGTTTAGGTTTAAACTCACAAGACTTTCTACCTTTGTAGGCAATAAAACAACCAAATCCCAATTAACTAATAACCATTAACTGATTTTGCAACGCTACTTTATTAAGTTATCATACAATGGAACTGCCTACCACGGCTGGCAAGTACAAAAAAATGCATCTGAAACCATTCAACAGGTATTGAATGAAATGCTTTCCAGATTATTGAATGAGAAGATATCTGTTGTAGGTTGTGGCCGTACCGATACAGGTGTACACGCCAAAGAATATTTTGCTCATTTTGATACAAAAAAAGATCTGATGAAAGATCCTGAAAAATGGATATTCAAATTCAACCATGCATTGCCTTCAGATATTGCCATTCAAAAGATCATTCCGGTACATGACAGAGCAAATGCGCGCTTTGATGCAGTTTCAAGAACATATCAATATGTGATCAACAGAAAGAAAGATCCCTTTAAAATAAATGCAGCTTGTTATTTATTTGGAGAGTTAAATGTAAAAGAAATGAATAAAGCCGCTAAAGTGCTGTTTAATTATATCGATTTCTCTTCTTTCGCTAAAAGCAATACTCAAAATGCGACCAATAATTGCAAGCTGTATAGAGCAGAATGGAAGGAAGAGGGTGATCTGCTTATTTTTACCATTTCGGCCGATCGGTTTTTACGCAATATGGTAAGGGCCATTGTTGGAACACTTTTGATCGTTGGTAAAGGGAAAATGCCAATTGAAAAATTCAAAGAAGTGATCGAGAGTAAAACTCGTTCTAAAGCAGGATTATCGGCACATGCCTGTGGTTTGTATTTGATGAAGGTAGAGTATCCGAAGGATTATTGGAACCACTCGAAAGCTATTGAAAAGTGATTTAATTGTCATTCCGAATCCCTGTAAGGGTGAGGAATCTTGCTAAAATCAAGCAAGATTCTCCCTTCGGTTCAAAATGACAGGACGATAAAAGAATATAATGTCAAACAATAAAAATACAGCATCCGGTAAAGCAGTTGACTTTGAAATTCTGAAAAGAATATTTGCTTATGTAAAACCTTACCGGAAAAATTTTGCATTGGGTGTATTCACAACAGTTACACTTGCTTTCCTTTCTCCTGTTCGTCCTTTGTTGATCCAATATACATTGGATAAGCTGGTGTTTGTTTCAACACTTCCTACGGCAATTCAAAAATTTTTCGATCAGTTCATAAGCATTAGTAGCAGATCAAATAAAGAAATGTTATGGTTCATGACAATGATTTTGATCGCTTTATTGATCACTGAAGCTCTTATGCAGTTTGCGGATTCATTTTTAACCAATCGCCTGGGACAAAGTGTTATTAAGGATCTGCGTGTTCAGTTATACAAACATATTCTTAATTTACGGTTAAAATACTATGATAACACACCAATAGGAACACTGGTCACACGTGCTGTTTCGGATATTGAAGTAATAGCGGATATTTTTTCACAGGGATTGATCGTGATCATTGGTGATCTGTTAAAGCTGGCAGTTATTCTTGGAATTATGTTGTTTATGAATTTTAAACTGACACTTGTAATTCTTATTCCCATCCCACTTTTATTATTTGCAACTTATCTTTTTAAAAAATCTGTTGCCGCTTCTTTTCATGATGTACGGACACAGGTCGCCCGCCTGAATGCTTATACACAGGAGCATATCACGGGGATGAACATCGTTCAGATCTTTAACCGTGAAAAAGCGGAGATGGAAAAATTTGATGAGATCAATGCAAAACATCGTGATGCGAATATTCGTTCCATTATGGCTTATTCCGTTTTCTTTCCTGTTGTCGAGATCCTCGCATCACTGTCCCTGGCATTATTGATATGGTGGGGCGGAAAAGGAGTGCTTTCAGGTATTACAACAATAGGAGAATTGGTGGCTTTTATCATGTTCCTGAACATGATGTTCCGCCCGATCCGTCAATTGGCCGACCGTTTCAATGTGTTGCAAATGGGTGTAGTGTCCTCCGAACGTGTTTTTAAAGTATTGGATACAAATGATATCATTGAAAATAAAGGAACGCTAAAAGCAGATGAAATTAAAGGAAATGTGGAATTCAAAGATGTATCATTTGCTTATACCAATGAAGAGTGGGTATTAAAAAATATTTCTTTTTCTGTGAAGCAGGGAGAAACAATTGCATTGGTTGGTGCCACAGGAGCAGGAAAGTCGTCCATTATAAATTTACTGAATCGTTTTTATGAGTACAATAAAGGCGCTATAACCATTGATGGGGTTAATGTAAGGGATTATGAATTAACTTCATTAAGAAAAAATATTGGTGTGGTATTGCAGGATGTGTTTCTATTTTCGGATACACTGGCAAATAATATCTCATTGAATAATCCTGAAATAAAAAAAGAACAGATCATTGAAGCAGCTAAAATTGTTGGTGCTCATGGTTTTATCAGCAAACTTCCAAACACTTATGATTACAATGCAATGGAGCGAGGCGCCATGCTTTCGGTCGGACAACGGCAACTAATTTCATTCATACGAGCGTATGTGTATGATCCTAAAATTTTAATCCTGGATGAAGCAACTTCTTCCATTGATACCGAAACCGAAAAATTAATTCAGCATGCCATTGATGTGCTTACCAAAGATCGCACATCCATTATCATTGCACATCGTTTAGCTACCATTCAAAAAGCCGATAAAATCATTGTAATGGATAAAGGGGAGATCATTGAAGTGGGTAATCACCAGGAATTACTCAGGAAAAATGGGCAATACAAGCGTTTGTTTGAATTACAGTTTAAAGAGGAAACCATATCGCATTCTTGAGGGGGACACGTTTGTTTGAGTTGTATTATTGACAATTAATTGTGTTGTTGAATCATTGCCTTGTTCAATGTTTCTTTGAATTTTTGATTCACCGTAAATTTTAGACTTTCCGCTTTTTTTACATCAGCAATTGCCGCATCAATATTTCCTATCCTGTAATGTAAACATGCACGATTATAATAAATAGAACCATTTGTTGAGTCAGTGTTAAAACATGCCTGGTAATCAGCAAGAGCAGCATTCTCATCATTAATATATTCATAAGCATTTGCCCTGTTCGCCAAAGCCCAGATATAATTACCATTAATTGAAAGGCATTGTGTATAATCAGCAATCGCTTCTTGAAATTTTCCCATTTTCCCATTTTCAACTCCCCGGTTATAGTATGTTTTTTCATTGTTCTGGTAATGTTTTAAGGTGTTATCCCAGACCATAAATTCATTTTTCCATGTATTTGTTTGTTTGATATTTAGGAAAACAAATATTATGAATATACTTCCCGCAAGATATTTTAAGTTGCCATATCGTGTAATGATTTTTGCTATCGAAGGAATTAATAAGGTAACTCCCAGCATGGCAAAATAAAAATAACGGTCAGCAACATTAGAATATTTTTGAAAATCAAAGAAAACAAATCCGAGTACAGGTAATAAAGAAAAAAATATGATAGCGAAGGCTGAAAATAAAAGAGGCTGAGTATTACGCTTAATAAATAAATAGATGGCAATACAAACACAAACAAAAGCTGTAATGTAGATAGTTTTACTCGCTAAAATTAATTTTGGAGTAAAACCGTAACAGGCAACAAGTGGATAAGGAATGATCAGCTTATATAAATAGAAAAATAAAGAATCGCCTGCAATTAAAATCGACTGCCATAATGTAATATCCTTATACGTATGATCAGTTGGCTGTACATTGTGGGTGATCAACAAAATAGGAATAAGCAGCAAAAACCATAAGAGCAAGCTTTTGAAAATCATTAAAAAATTATCTTTATAAAAACACCAGATCAAAATAGTGGCAACAAAAGGTAAAATAACCGCTGATGGTTTTGATAAAATGGCCAGAATGAATAGGATTGTAGCGCATATGAATTGTATTGATGAAAGAAATGAAAGTGCTTTGATCTTCTTATTTTTTTCTACAAACAAAACAATACAGATCAATGAAAGTATTGAAAAAAATACACTGTAAAGCCCTCTGAATTCAGAGATCCAGGCAACAGATTCTACCTGGAGGGGATGAAGTAAAAATAATAAACTCCCGAAAAAGGCATGTATTTGGTTTTTAAATAAGATCAGTAATAATTGAAAAATGAGTATGCAGTTAATGCTATGTGTTAAAATGTTTATTAAATGAAAAATTTTTGTGGAAGGTTCTTTTGAATTAGAAAACTCATTAAACAGAGTCCAGGTAGTGTAACTCATTGGGATGTACATTCCGGAATATGGTTTTTCCCAAAATGATAATACATCACCATTCATCAATTGGGAGTTTTCGGTGAGATGTATCCGTTCATCATCCCAAACAAATTCATAATTCAATGTTCTTGCGTAAAGCAAAAGTGATAAAGCAAATAGAATAACTATCAAGTATTTTCTATTGGCCGTTGTACGGAACATTTTTGTTTAATTTATTTTTCAGATATTGTCCTGTATGGGATTCCTTCATTTAGTACTGCAAGCTTCCCTAAAATTTGGCCGGTTAAGGCAAGACGGCTGTTAGCTGCTGAACGTTTATTTATTCAGTCGTAATGCGATATCAAGTCGTTGTGAAACATTGTCCCAGTTAATAATATTAAATAAAGCGTCAACGAAGTCGGCACGTTTATTTTTATACTTTAAATAATAAGCATGTTCCCAAACATCAATCACTAAAAGAGGAACTACGCCCCATTGAATCATTTTTTCGTGGTTTTCACATTGTAAAATTGTCAAACTGTCCGAATATTGCTGATAGCCCAAAATGCCCCATCCATTACCATCTACATTTTTTGATGTTTCTGCAATATAAGCTTTCAGCTTATCGTAAGTTCCAAAAGACTTCTCGATACGTTTTAGCAACTCACCGGTTGGTTGAGATCTTTTGTTAGATAGATTTGTCCAGAATATAGAGTGTAAAACATGCGAGGAGAGATGAAAGGAAAGTTTTTTTGTCCAAAAATCTACAGTATCAAGATTGTTGCTATTTAGAGCGTCTTTTATTTGTTGAAGGTCCTTATTCGCGGCTTTAACGGCTCCGCCATGATGAAACGTGTAATGTAAGTTCAATGTTTCAGCGTCCATATACGGTTCCAAGAAATTGTCAGCATAAGGTAATTTTTGGAGAACGAAATCACCTTTGTCATCAATAAGTTTGTCGATACCGCCTTCATTTATTGAAGCTGCGAAAAGTGAGTTGGCCGGTAATAATGTCGCGCCGCCTATAATTAAACTATTCTGTATAAATTTTTTTCTGTCCATTGCTATTTGGTTTTATGTCCATACGTCTTGCCACTAACGGAGCTGCTTGACCCCTCAATTCTTCGGGATAAACTCCGTTCCCGTTTTGAGAGCGGTTTGATTTGTGCCGAAGGTACAAAAATCAAAAGAAAGCTCGCAGAAGAGGAACCGAATTGCTTCAAGCTAAGAGCTTGTTCAAAGCAATGTCCGCATAGAGCCAAACGCCTGTTAGTGGTAGGCAAGTCTTGTTACGGTATTCATTTCTCAGTTAATACAAACTTAAACCAACTAAAACTATTTTTGCTTTCGATTTCATTTAACAATTGAAACCCATGCCTATTTAAGATTTCAAGTAGATTCGTTTTGGTCATTGCTCCGGCACACATATTTTCATTAGGCGAATCTTGTTTTCTGACTGGTTCAAATAAAATAAGTTGACCCTGTTCTTTTATAATTCTTTTAACGTCAACTAGCATCTTGTCTATTGACTTAAAATGATGCAAGGCGTCTCGAATAATTACTTTATCAAACATGTTGTTCGAAAGATTTGTCGAAGTATCATGTCCAATAACAACGATAAATTTGTTAGAAATATTTTGGCCTTTGAATTTGACGCAGAGATTTCGAATACTGTCCATGTATGCAAAACCTTCACTTTTTATATCATTCAAATAAAAAACTGCAGAGTCAGAAAACACAGAATATAGCATCGGATAGTAACCATCATAACTACCAATGTCGGCAATTGTGTCGGATTGGTTAATTTGAAGTAGGGCAAGATCATTTTTTACCCACCTATAAATTGTATCCGCGTTTGTGTTCGGTAAGTTAAGTCGTCTCAACCTTGCGTCTGGATTACTACATGTTTGTCCTGAAACATTAACCGTCCAAAATATGCAATAGAAAATAAAAATAGTTTTTGTCATACATAGCGTAAATTTGCTGTTAACTGCTGGGCTTAATTGCCAGGCATTTTAGCTTCTCGTTTTTTGTCTTTCAAACAACAGTCGATTTACCGAGCACTTAATATTTTTTTCTTGTACAGCAGTCGACCTACATATTTCCTGGTTTTTTCTGAACAATGGTTGATATGCTTGCTTACCTACCAATAGCGGATCATTATATAAAACATTGAAACATAAATTGAAATTGGAAAAAGTCCAATTAATGAAGTTGCTATTATTAAAGTCGTTCTATTATTCGATTTCTTTAGAAATGTAATTCCAATAATAGTCAATATACTCATTATTAAAAAAAATGGAATAAGTAGCATTGTGATACCCGAACAGTCACCCATCATTTCTTCACCTCTTTCCCTTGCATGTCTCATTACAGTAGAAGCTTGAATAAATTCATAGGCGTAAACTATAGGAACAATAACTAAAATCCCTAAATAAATATTCAGTATTTTTTTTATCGCATTTTCCATTATTGAATAATTAAAATTTGACGCTGAAATATTTTTACAAGTTAAATTCGCCGGTCAACGAAGCTGTTTTACAAATATAATTTTCTTTTTACAGCCTAGCAGCTCCGTTCAAGGCAATTCACTTCAAGACCAGGAGCCCCGAAGGGGCGGGGGATTGAAGTTTCGCGCAGCGAAATTGCCTTGAACGGTTTTCGGGCTTTGCGTTCGGGCGGGTTTCGGAGCACAAAGTTTCAAATTATTACTAAAGTTTATTAGAAGCACTTAACTTCAAGTTTGCACGTCACCCGCCTGACGCAAAACCCGTGTTAGCGGCAGCCAAAATGTTCATCCTAGTTTAATAGGTTAAAACTTGCATACAGTCTTCAAGTGTTCCTTTGCCTTTGAATATTATTTCCAATTTAGGATGTGAATCTCGCCAACTATGTTCTGTCCCAATACATAAAGCCATGATATTATTATTTAATAATTTAACGAATGAAATATATTGTAAAATGGGTTCGGGGTGATAAGTAAAAACCGATTCATAAGTTCCATTTATTTGCTTCAAAATTTGTAACCAGCATTCTTCTGGTCCACCTGATTCCGTCATTCGGTCAACATAGCCAAAATACACAGAGTTAGAAACAAGTATTATTTCGTCATGGTTATCAAAGTCAATGTCTTTGTATATTACTTTTGCTAACAAATGGTTGTTAGGAATAAATTTAAGTAAAGTTGTGTCACTGATTATCCTTTCGCCAATGAATTCTGCTGTGTCTTGTAGAAGAAAGTTAATGTTAACATTTCCATTTGTCGGGATATTCAAATCTGAGTCAGCATGTTCAACTTTCCGTGAGTTTACTTTGAAAGTGTCCTTACTAAAAATGAATTTAGTTGTAAGTCGGTAAAGGAAAGTGTCAGCAGGAACAAGCCAAGTTCCAGTTGAAGAGTTTTCAGAATTTGAAAGAAGCACTTCTACTTGCTTTGGTGAAGCCGCACTCTTGAATTTTATTTTTAAGGGACTTGCAAGAAAAACTTGAGTAGTTACTGAATTATCTAAACTGTCAAAATATATTCGACCGTTCAAGTTTGTAAAACAAATTTTTTGTGAATATGGAAGTTCTGTTGTCTGCCCATGGATATTGGAAGTAACAAGAATAAGTGTAAGTATGATTATTAATTGTCTCAATATCTGTTTGTTTCTTGCGTGAATATTTGTGTTAGCAACGTCCCATTGGTTGCCGCTAACTTGTTTATACCTCTGACTCCGTCAGGCCAGTCCACCTAATGTGGAGAGATTGGCCTGTAAATCGTCAGGATTTACCAAATGTAATTTAATTACTCTATACCTCCAGATTTATATCAAATCTAATCTTTTTTATCAGTTCGGTGATCATAAGTATCGTTTTGTTATAAATACTTGTTTCATCCCTGTTCGGTCAACTATCATGATGAATGCGCGCAAAGGAAACAATGGTTGATCAGTTGCTCAGGGCAATAGCTAATTACGTGGAATACATCGCCAACCTGGATGCTCCCAATGCAGAAACAATTATTTTAAGCGCTGCCATGGCGGTAAAAAAACAAGGAAGTATTAATATTCCTATCCTTGCTGCTAATAATGGCAATGTACCCAATAGCGTAAAACTTCGCAGGAAATCAGCGGGCAGGGGAGTGGCTTACAAATGGCAATATTCACCTGATCCGTTTACTGATGCCAGTTGGGTGCTTGCAGGAGAAAGCACTGTTGCTTCATTTGAAATTGATTTGCTTGAACCCTTGAAACGCTATTGGTTCAGAGTAGCAATTGTAAAAGGCATTACCCAAAATGAATTTAGCGATCCGGTTACATTTGTGATTTCGTAAGTGTGGATTTTGGTAAATATGTTTATTGGGTTATAAGCTGTTTAGTTTTTTAGCCATGATCACGCTTCGATAGTTTGTTACCGCCCATTGAGTATAAGCCACAAAAATGTAACTACGTTTTTTATAATAGTTAATTAAATCTTTTGCTCCTTCTGCTGTATCCATTCCTATTTCTTTTGCGTTATCTCGAATTGCGGATTTTTCAATGATATCCATTAATTTGCTGCCCAATCCTTTTTTTTGATAATCGGGGTCAACAGCAAATTGACCAAATGATGCAACAAAGGGTTGACCAAAATATTCATGTTCGTCTTTTGTTGTTGGTGAGTAATAAGAAATAGTCCCAATTATTTTGTTATTTAATGTTGCAATATAACATTCAGCATTGCTTATTCGTTGTTTCGTTATTGTAACGTCTTGATGAGAAGCATGAAAACGAAAACCCTGATCTGCAAGCTTTTTATACGATTTATGAAGTAATGATGTAAGTTCATCCAGACTGTCGGAGGAATTTATAGGACGAATTATTATTTCAGAAAAAATATTATCCATGATCTATTATTGAGAAATAAGTTTAGCAAGTTTATTTTTCAAATACTGACCTGTATATGATTCTTTACATTTCACCAGATCTTCCGGAACTCCTTCAAAAACAATATTGCCCCCATCAGTTCCACCTTCGGGCCCAAGGTCAATGATCCAGTCAGCACACTTAATTACTTCCACATTGTGTTCAATAACAATTAAGGAATGTCCTTGTTTTATCAATGCATTGAAAGCATATAATAATTTAGAAATATCATGAAAATGTAAACCTGTTGTTGGTTCATCAAAAATAAACAGGGTAGGAGTGGAGCTGTTTTGTCCGATGCCTAAAAATGAAGCTAGTTTAATACGTTGTGCTTCGCCACCGCTCAAGGTGCTGGATGGCTGGCCTAAATGAACATATCCCAAACCAACATCCGATAAAGGTTTTAATTTCAGTACCAGTCTTTTTTCAAAATTTGTCGGGCGTTCAGCAGAATCAAAAAAGTCGATGGCATCATCAACGGTCATGTTCAATACATCAGAGATATTCTTCTCATTGTAGGTAATATCTAAAATGTCCTGTTTAAAACGTTTTCCATTGCAGGCTTCACACACCAGATGGATGTCCGCCATGAATTGCATTTCAATTTGTACTTCACCTTCACCTTCACATACTTCACAACGACCGCCATCCACATTAAAAGAGAAGTGTGATGGTTTTAATCCACGGTTTTTTGCCAAAGGTTGGTCTGCAAACAAAGAACGTATCTCATCATACGCTTTCACATAAGTTACGGGATTGGAACGTGATGATTTACCGATCGGGTTTTGATCGATCATTTCAACAGCTGAGATGCTGCTGATATCCCCGGCTAATTTATCGAAG
>JBQTHQ010000150.1:0-23584 GCA_052389695.1 Bacteroidota bacterium
CGTTGTTATTAATATCTCCAACAACAGGAGAAGCCCAGAAATTTTCAGTTGTATTAATAATGGTGTATGACCATATCATAGCTCCGGTAGTCCCATTAAGACAATATACTTTACCATTATCGCAGGTTACAATTACTTCAGGGCCACCACCTGCAACCACATCTGCAATAGCGGGTGATGAATTGAATGGGCCTGCAGGAGTACCGGTAAATGACCAAAGTACAGTCCCCGTAGCGCCATTGAGCGCATATGTTTTATCACTACAAATTATTACTTCCATATTACCATCGTTATTCACATCTCCAATAGCAGGTGATCCGTTTATCTGCCCGCCTGTTGTATATACCCATAACAATGCACCCGTAGAACCAACTATTGCATTTGCTCTGGATTTAAATGCCGAAATTACTTCAGTAATACCATCTCCATTCACATCACCTACGGCAGGTTCCCCTTCGCCTCCTCCATTGTTTCCCGGAGGAGTAGGATCCGTAAATTCCCATTTTAAAACCGGAGTAGCAGTTGTAAAACCACCTTTTTGTAACTGCTGAGCATGGTGTTCAGTACCTCCACGAAACATTTGCCAGGTAGAGATCGCTACTGACTTTGGTGGAACAGAGGTTGTCGGAGCTTGTGCAGAAGTTTTACAAGAAATAAAAAATAGTATACATACAATAGAAATGCGGAAGAAATGTTTCATGGGCTTAATTTTATTTATGCTTTAAAGTTTGATAATAATTCTGAAAACAAACAATTTTATTTTTTATATTCTTGGAAGTTGCTCTTTTATAATTCCGATAAATGTAAACAAAAAAATCAGTATTGTTTTAGTTGAGTTATTTGTAATATTTCAGCTCCAGGTTAGTACCGTCAAATACTGCATAGCTATTATAATTGACCCACTCACCAAGATTTATATAGCTGCTGTTATCACTTAATTTAATATTCAATGGCAAATGCCGGTGACCAAAAACAAAATAATGAAAATGTTCTTTTTTTAAAATGCTTTTTGAATAAATCGCTAACCATTCCTTTTCTTCTCCCATAAATTTTTCATCTTCTGAACCATTAGATAATCTACTTTTATTTGACCAGTAATTTGCCATGCGTATCGCAAAATTGGGATGCAGGCGTTCAAATAACCATTGACAAAAACGATTAGAAAATATTTTTTTAATGAATTTGTAGCCACTGTCACCAGGACCTAATCCATCGCCATGTCCCAGGTAAAATTTTTTTCCATTGTATTCACGGATAATGGGTTCACGGTAAATGGTAACACCCAGTTCTTTGGGCAGGTAATCAAACATCCACATATCATGGTTGCCGGTAAATAAAGTAACAGGTATCCCGGAATCAACCAGCTCTGCAATTTTTCCTAACAAGCGTACAAAGCCTTTTGGTATAGTATGTTTGTATTCAAACCAAAAATCAAAAAGATCCCCCATTAAATAAATTTCTGCAGCATCCTGTTTGATCTCATCCAGCCATTTTACAATACGCTTTTCACGTTCCAGGCTTTTTTCATAATTAGGCACGCCCAAGTGAAAATCAGATGCGAAATATATTTTTTTGTTTGTCAATCGAGATTAATTAATGCGGGACAAAACTAATATTTTTTTAATGTTGGATAACAATTCGTTTGATCAGCGAACCGGAGTTTACTTCTCCTGAATTACTTAGTTCAGTAATTTTACAAACGTAAATGCCTTGTGATAATTGTTCAGTATTGAGTGTAGTAGTGCTTAATATTTTTTGAGTGTTAATCAGCTGTCCCATTACATTGTATAATTCCAGTTGATACGCACTGTTTTTTTCATTACGGATGCGAATAGTTATGCTATGATCGGCAGGATTAGGGAACAGGTCAAAACTCCATTGAATAGTATTATCCGGATCATTTACAGAAAGGGCAGATACTCCTTTCAAGAAAATAACTCCTCCCTGGTAATTACCCACAGCCATATCCAGATAGCCATCGTTATTAATATCAGCCAGGTGTGGGGTAGTACGTTCACCTTCCCATACATTCATAAAGCTGGAATCAACCGGGGTAAATGCGCCGGTAAGATTACCATCAATATTACCATACAGATATAAGTAGCCGTTTTCCGTTCCGGTCAAAAGTTTAGTAACACCACCCTGCTTAAATATAAATGGATGAGTATATCCTGTAACATAACCGGGTTCATTGATTTTTATATTTCCAAAAAAATGAGTGATGGAATCCATTGCAGGTATCGCTTCTGTGCCACTTCCTATATGTTTGTAATAAGCAATTTTTCCGTTTCGGGCACCTATTACCAGGTCTTTTTTATTGTCTCCATCCACATCTACAATTTGAGGTGCAGCAAAATCTCCAACATCAATCATTCGGTTATTGCTATTTTTAAAATTTACCTGTGTTGGTGTTGTAGTAAAATTAGCCATGCCTGTGCCTCCGGTGTTTTCAAAATACTGAAGCCGCCCATCAGCCCCACCCAACATCATATCAGCATCTCCATCTGCATCCATATCACCAAAGGCTGGGATCATATTATAAATACCAAGAGAACTGTAGTTATTATAATCACGGGTGATCAGTTCAAATTTAGGAATAGTCGCTGTTCCAATGTTTTTAAACTGAGCTATTTTATGTTCATAGCCTAAAGCGTTATAATAGCCATAGTTTCCAATAAACAGGTCTTTCAGCCCATCATTATCATAATCAAAAAACACAGGAGACGCACCTTCACCCACATCTATCATATTGTCCTGTAAAAGATTGGACTGCTGGAATTCAAAGTCAGGAGCATCATCTGCGCCCATGTTTTTATAATACACAAGACTGTTAAAGTTTTCGGAAACATTAGCGGCATTAGGGCTTACAAGAAGATCTCGCGCTCCGTCAAAGTTTACATCCTCATAATATCCGCAGGGGAAAATACTGAGATTAACAGCACTGGTACTGGTTGTATTAGCAGGAAAAGCCATGTCTTTTGCGGTAAAAAATCCGGCTGTAGGACTTCCTCCATTGGTAAGTATCACGAGGTTATTGTATGAAATATCCCCAACAATAAATTCCTTATCCCCATCAGCATCCAGATCTATACAAAGTTCGCATCCGCCGGCGTGACGTTCGGGAGAACGATCAGAATTAATTGTTCCATCAATATCCTTATCAGAAGGTGTGATCTCAGGATTAGGAACATTACTGGGGCATGGAACATTCAAAGTAAAATCATTGGTCAATCCATTTTCTTCAGCATATCCCCAGCAGCGGTTTCTTAATTTAAATTTTAAGCTGTCGCAGGTACCGTATAATTCCATACTTTGATTTTGATGGTACTCCATTGTATTAGATGAATTGCCAAATGTGATTACATCCAGGTCTCCATCATTGTCAATATCAGTAATAGCAGGAACATCCACAGAGCTCACATATAAATTAAAGGTTGTTAGTCCGGGAGGATTGAATTGGGACCTTACCTGTGTAGCAACTTTTTGAAATTGTAATTCTGTGGCAGTAGATGTATTTTTGTAAACGTCAAAACCTGCGCCCCAAGGAATAGAATAACTAAAAATATCTTCTTTCCCGTCACAGTTATAATCCACCAGCAAGGCCCAGTCGGTAAGTTTCGGGAATTTGCTCTCATACCTATGATCATATCTGTAATCAACATTTCCTATTGTCCCCTTATTAATAAAGGTGCGTATTTTATTTCCTGTACGGTCAAAAACAAAAAGGTCTTTTATACCATCCATGTTCATATCAATGTCTGAAACCTGCACAAAGTTTAAGCCTCCTGCCCAGGGATTGGTAATATAAAAGCCATTGACTTTTACCTGGATGGAATCATAGCGTTGAAAAAAAAATTGCGCGGACGCTAAATGAATATTTAGTAATGTGAAAAAAAAGAAGAAAAAAAGCCGGCCCGATTGAATCATAATATTTATTGGATATGAATACTACAAATATAAGAAGGAATAAGGGAATTTGCGCTAAACAAGGCCTTGTAAAAGCATAATTATTATATAATTCGTAAATATTGGTAAATAATAATTGTTATTCTATATTTGCAGCCTTATTTTTTAGGGTAGACATTATCATATAACATTATCACAAATAAAATTTAATAAAAAAAATTATGCAAAATAAAGGGGCTATTAGGCTGTTTGCAATTTTACTGTCACTTGCATGTGCTTATTATTTAATGTTTACATGGGTTGCCAATGGCATTGTTAATGATGCTGAAGTGTATGCTCAGGATTATGTTTCACAACCAGCTGTTGAAGAAGCAGCAAAAAAAGCCTCAGACGGACCTGCCGGCCAAAAAGCATATAAGGATTCGGTGTTTACTGCCCGTAACACGTTTTACTTAGATTCTTTAAAGAAAAAACCGGTAGTTGATTTATTCATTGCTCAATATACTTATGATGATGTAAAAAGACGTCAGTTAAATTTAGGTCTGGATCTAAAAGGTGGTATGAACGTTACCTTAGAAGTATCCGTTCCTGAAATCATTCGCGGGCTTTCCAACAACAGCAATGATCCTACTTTTATCCAGGCATTAGCAAGTGCAAGCGAAAGAATGAAAACTTCCGCCAAAGATTTTGTTACCTTATTTGGTGAAGAGTTTAAAAGAATAAATCCAAATGCCAAACTGGCGATCAATTTTCAAACTATTGAGTTAAAAGGAAAAATTGATTTTAATACACCTGATGAAGAAGTATTGAAATTTTTACGTGAACGTGTGGAAGAGGCGATTGAAACATCTGAAAACACTTTGCGTGCACGTATCGATAAATTTGGTGTAACACAGCCAAACATTCAGCGTTTAGCAGGTTCTGGCCGTATATTGATCGAGCTTCCGGGTGTTACCGACAAAGCCCGTGTTCGTAAGCTTTTACAAGGAACCGCAAATTTAGAGTTTTGGGAAACGTACGATAACAAAGAAGTCGGGCCTCTGTTAGACAAAGTAAACACTCGTTTAAAAGAAATTTTACATCCTATAGTGGATACTGTTAAACAAGATAGTGTTTCACTTGCTGCAAAAGTAGATTCAACAATTTCAACAGCATTTTCTCCTGATAAGACAGAGGTATTGACTCCGGATACAAATAAAATAAAACTTCCGGGTGATACAGCAAAATCACTCGCATCCCAATTAGGAACAACTACAGATTCAACTGATAAATTAGGAAGCAGCAGGGCTGATACGATCGCTAAGATGAAAAGGGAGAATCCTTTATTCTCTATATTCCGACCCGCATTCCAGGTGAATGATAAAGGACAGCCCACCGATTATAGTCCAGGCCCTGCAATTGGTTATGCTTTGGTTACAGATACCGCTACGATCAATTCTTACTTTAATAATCCTAAGATCAAATCGATTTTCCGTCCGCGTACTAAATTTTTATGGGGATTTAAGCCTATTGATGAAGAAGAAACAACTTTGCAGTTAATAGCAATAAATGTAACCAACAGTAATGGAAAAGCACCATTATCCGGTGATGTAATTACAGATGCACGAAAAGTATTTGACCAGTCGGGTGGAGGCGCGCCTGAAATTTCAATGAGCATGACAGCTGAAGCAGCGCAGATATGGAAGCATTTGACAAAAGATAATGTTGGAAAATCAATTGCCATTGTACTTGATAACAGTGTGTATTCATACCCTACTGTTCAAGGCGAAATTGCAGGGGGAACATCATCTATCACCGGAAGCTTTACGATTGAAGAAGCAGACGATTTAGTAAACATATTAAAAGCAGGTAAGTTACCGGCCCCGGCACGTATCGTGGAAGAAACAGTTGTAGGGCCTACACTTGGGCAGGAAGCTGTTCGCAATGGTTTGCTTTCCAGTGTTATCGCATTGATCTTAGTGCTTTTATTCATGGGCTTTTACTATAGCAAGGCAGGTTGGGTGGCTGATTTTGCGATGGTTATCAATAACTTTTTTGTTATCGGTATTTTAGCATCATTTGGCGCGGTACTAACATTGCCTGGTATAGCCGGTATCGTATTAACAATTGCCATGTCAGTAGATGCAAACATTCTTATTTTTGAGCGGGTACGTGAAGAGCTGTCGGCCGGAAAAGGTACTGCATTGGCAATTAAGGAAGGTTATAGAAACGCGATGTCATCAGTAATTGATTCACACATCACCGGTTTACTATTGGGCATTATATTATATGTATTCGGAACAGGCCCTATTCAAGGGTTTGCAACCACATTGATCATAGGTATCGTATCTTCATTATTCTGTGCGATATTTATTACACGTTTGATCTTTGATCGCTGGTTAGGTAAAAACAAAGCAATTCCTTTCGGAAATAAATTAACTGCAAATGCATTTAAAAATTTTAATATCAACTTCGTTGGTAAACGAAAACTATACTATGTTTTTTCAGGGTTAGTTATCGCTGCAGGTATTTTCTCCTACTTCCAAAAAGGCGGATTTAATTTAGGTGTTGATTTTGAAGGCGGCCGTTCCTATGTGGTTCGTTTTGATAATGTAATTCCTACAGAAAATATAAGAACAGCCTTAGCTGCTACATTTGGTGAATCGCCGGAGGTAAAAACGTATGGGGAAAATACCCAGCAAAGGATCACAACCACTTATTTAATTGATGATGCTTCTGAAGATGCAGAGGCGAAGGTAGAAGCTAAATTAACAGAAGGATTAAATTCACTGGGTGTTAAATACCAGGTAATGAGCTCACAAAAAGTGGGCGAAACGGTATCCCGTGATATCAAAGCGAAAGCAATTTGGGCGGTATTGTTATCCTGTTTAGTGATGTTCGTCTTTATTTTTATCCGGTTCAAAAAATGGCAATATGGCTTGGGATCTGTGGTGGCATTATTCCACGATGTGGCCATTGTACTTTCTATATATACTATTTTTGATGGTGTTTTACCATTTTCATTGGAGATCACGCAGGATTTTATCGCAGCCATCCTAACTGTTATGAGTTATTCAATGGTTGATTCCGTGGTTGTATTTGACCGTATCCGGGAGTATCTGACGGAAAGGAACAAAAGCGATCTTGAGAAAGATGAGCGTATTAAAGTGATCAATTACGCATTAAATAGTACATTAAGCCGTACCATCAATACTGCATTAACTATTTTCTTTGTAATGCTTGCGATCTTTGTTTTCGGTGGAGAAACCATCAGAGGATTTGCCTTCGCCTTATTGATCGGTATTGTTATCGGTACATATTCATCAATTTGTATTGCAACGCCAATTGTAATTGATCTGGAAAAAGAAAAGCCAGATAATAAATAATATTAATACTTTATATAAAGAAACCCGGAGGATAAAACTTTCGGGTTTCTTTTTGTGTATTTTTGTAATTAAATTTACTTTGCTCTTCACAATGCTCAGCTCAATATATATATTCTTGAATCTTGGTGGCGGCGAGGTGTTTTTAATAGTGTTGGTTATTATTCTTTTTTTTGGTTCCGATAAACTTCCGGGAATAGCAAAAGGATTAGGCAAGGGACTTCGCGAAATCAATGATGCCAAAAATCAGATACAGAGTGAAATATCCAAAAGCACAGGAGGAATTACTGAGGAAATTAAGAAGCATACTACTGAAATACAGTCGGAAATTGGTAAAGCAGGAGCAGGAGTGAAGCGGCAGTTTGATGATGCATCAAAAACATTGTCAGATGAAGGAAAAGCGATTACAGATACTACAAAAGAGTAGAAATGACTTTCTATAAGTAAAAGGACGAAAAATAAAAATTTTCGTCCTTTTTTTATCCTGCCCCCCTTAAAATACTCTTTTCGTTCCCAATTAACCAATAACTAATCAAATAATAACCAAAAATAGGGGGTGTTAATAAAAAATAACTACTTTTTTTAGGTGCCCTCCCCCAAATTTTATACTTTTGTCTCGAAAATTTGATTTTTTTAGAAAACACAGCCCAATTAACTAATAATCAATAACTAATCAACTACAAAATGGCCTTTCACAGATTTAAAGCATTAGAAACAGTTCTGACCAGGACTCCGGTAAATGTAATTATGCCGAACAATAAAGTATCAGAATTTTTTGGAGAGAACGTATTCGGCATTGATGCCATGCGGGAATATCTTTCAGAAGAAGCCTTTAACAGCGTAATGGCTGCTATGGGACAAGGCACCCGTATAGACCGTAAAATGGCCGATCAGGTAGCTTCATCCATGAAAGCATGGGCGAATTCAAAAGGCGCGACACATTATACACATTGGTTCCAGCCTTTAACGGGTACTACTGCCGAAAAACACGATGCTTTTTTTGAACCCACTGAAGGTGGCCGTGCCATTGAACGTTTTGGAGGCAGCCAGTTGGTTCAACAGGAACCCGATGCTTCCAGCTTTCCAAACGGTGGTATCCGCAATACATTTGAAGCTCGTGGATATACGGCTTGGGATCCAACATCACCGGCATTTGTAATAGGAAAAACATTGTGTATCCCTACCATATTTGTAGCTTATACCGGTGAAGCACTGGATTTTAAAACCCCCTTATTAAAAGCGTTGAACGCGCTTGATAAAGCCGCTGTAGATGTTTGCCAGTATTTCGATAAAAATGTGACCAAAGTAACTGCAACCTTAGGATGGGAGCAGGAATACTTTCTTGTAGATGATGCCTTGTATAATGCGCGCCCGGATCTTTCCATGACCGGACGAACATTATTCGGACATATACCTGCAAAAGGACAACAGCTGGATGATCATTATTTTGGATCTATTCCGGATCGCGTTACAGCTTTTATGCGTGATTTTGAAATAGAATCATTGAAATTAGGTATTCCGGTTAAAACCCGCCATAATGAAGTAGCTCCAAATCAATTTGAGTGTGCTCCAGTTTTTGAAGAATGTAACCTGGCAGTGGATCACAACCAGTTATTGATGGACGTAATGGAAAAGGTTGCCAGAAGGCACAATTTCCGTGTATTATTACATGAGAAACCGTATGCAGGTGTGAATGGTAGCGGTAAACACAATAACTGGAGCATGGGTACCAATACAGGCAAAAACCTGTTGAGCCCGGGTAAAACACCAAAAACCAATTTGCAATTTTTAACCTTTTTCATCAATACTGTAAAAGCGGTCCATGACAATGCAGACCTATTGCGTGCCTGTATTGCTTCAGCTAATAATGATCACCGTTTAGGCGCAAATGAAGCACCGCCTGCGATCATGTCTGTTTTCCTCGGATCCCAGCTTTCAGGTGTATTGGATGAGTTAGAAGCCAAAGTGAAATCAGGTAAAATGAGCCCGGATGAAAAAACAGCATTGAAATTAGGTGTAGGTAAGATCCCGGATATATTACTGGATAATACGGACAGGAATAGAACCTCACCTTTTGCATTTACCGGGAATAAATTTGAATTCCGCGCTGTTGGATCTTCTGCAAGTTGTGCCGGTCCAATGACCGTATTGAACACGATCATGGCCGATCAGCTGATCAAATTTAAAAAGGATGTGGATGATTTAGTTGGTAAGGAGGTAGATAAAGACGAAGCCATTTTCCAGGTATTGCGGCAATACATTGTATCCTCTAAAAAAATTCGTTTTGAAGGAAATGGGTATGGTGAAGAATGGGTAAAAGAGGCTGCAAAAAGAGGGCTTTCAAACATCAAAACAACTCCTGATGCATTGGCTGCGTTTGTTTCTAAACAAACCATGGAATTGTTTGATAGAAACAACATTATGAGTGAGAGGGAGCAACACGCGCGTTATGATATTTATCTCGAAACATACACTAAAAAAATTCAGATAGAATCACGTGTAATAGGCGATCTTGCATTGAATCATATCATCCCTACAGCCATAAAATATCAGGGTTCCCTGGTACAAAATGTAAGGGGCTTGAAAGATATATTCTCAGGTGCCGATTTTAAAAATGCTGCACAGATCCAGTTGGATGTGATCACTCAAATATCAGAACACATAAATACCATTAAAACCAATGTGGATGCAATGACCGAAGCACGTAAGAAGGCGAACACAATAACTGATGTTAAAAAACAGGCAATGGACTATTGTGAAAAGGTGAAAGCGTATTTCGATGTAATTCGGTATCACGTTGATAAATTGGAATTATTAGTAGATGATGAAAGCTGGCCGCTGCCGAAATACAGGGAATTATTATTCACAAAATAGGTCCTGAAAAAATGTTAAAAATCTCTGTCAATAAAGACTTGGCAGAGATTTTGTTTTGGCAAAAACCAAATAAAAGGCTGACTTATAATAAAAAGAATTTTTTTGTTTGAATTATTTATTTATTTTAGCAGCCGTTAAATAGTTAAACCGTAAAATTATTATGAGAGTGATCAAAAATATAATTGTCTGTTTAGGTGTAGCCATAATTTTTTCAACCGATGTGATGGCACAGAAAAATTTCTCTAAGGATGCTGATAAAGCATTTACCAATAGAGAATTTTTTAATGCGATAGAGCTTTATAAAAAAGCCTATACAAAAGCCAAGAAGAAAGAAGAAAAGGCGCTTATCATTTTCAGAACAGCTGAGTGTTACCGTCTCATTGGTGATGCCAAACAAGCTGAAGCCTGGTATATAAAAGCAATCAAAGCAAACTATACTGATCCCAAAGCAAAATTGTATCTGGCTGACGCTAAAAAAACTCAGGAAAAATACAATGAAGCTTTTATTGAATATACCAATTACAAAAAAGAAGTTCCTTCTGATTCACGCGGCGAAGATGGTGCTAAATCATGTGAGCTGGCTCAAAAATGGAAAGATAAACCAACTCGTTATCAAATTGAAAATGTGGCATTGATCAATACAAAAGATCCTGATTTTGCCCCTTCTTATGCCGATAAAAAATACAACAGATTATATTTCACATCTATGCGTCCGGGAGTTGTAGGTTCAGCCATGGATGCAACTAACGGAGAAAATTACAGTGATGTTTTTGATACACAAATGGATAAAAACGGTAAATGGAGCACTCCTGTTTCATTGCCCGAACCATTGAATACAAAAGACAATGAAGGTTTAAGCTCCATCACTAAAAAAGGTGATATGATATTCTTCACTCGTTGTATCGTTGCAAAAAATAAACAAACTTACAATCAGTTATGGACAGCTGATAAAAAAGGCAATGCATGGGGAGAACCTACTAAATTGGAATTCTGTGTGGATAGTTTAAAATTCGCTTCTCCATGTATTTCAGCTGATGGAATGACATTGTTGTTCTCTTCAAATATGTCAGGCGGACAAGGTGATAATGATATTTGGTATACCAAATATGATAAAAAAACAAAAAAATGGGGAACTCCGGTTAACTTAGGTCCTGGTATCAATACACCGGGAAATGATGTTTACCCATTTATTCATGATGATGGAACCTTATATTTTTCTTCTACAGGCCATTTAGGAATGGGCGGTTTGGATATTTATAAAGCAGAGAAAAAAGGTGAAGATCAATGGGCGAACGTGACTAATATGAAATACCCGATCAACTCTGCAGGAGATGATTTTGGAATTATTTTCGAAGGTAAAAAAGAAAGAGGTTATTTATCTTCTAACCGTGAAGGAACAAAAGGTGCTGATGATATTTGGTCATTTGTATTACCTCCGTTGTTGTTTACAATTGATGGTGTAATTACTAACTGTAAAACAAAAGAAACAATTGAAGGTGTTACGATCAAGTTAGTAGGTTCAGATGGTTCTTCTGTTGAAACAAAAACAGATGCGGCCGGTTATTATAAGTTTGCTGAAAATGCTGCAGGCGGACGTTATATTAATCCGAATACCTCTTATGTAGTTTCTACCCAGGTAGGTAATGAGATAAAAACATTACAGGCAAAAAATGGATTCTTAAACAGTTCTGAAAAAGCAAAAGAAACTACAGTAGGCGTTGAAGAAGCAAAAATATTCAAACATGATTTTTGTCTGGTTCCTATCGAAAAAGAGATCCGTTTCCCGGATGTATTATATCTATTAGCTAAAGCAGATTTAGAGCATCCTTCAAATCCAAGGGATTCCCTTAATTTCCTTTACCAAACATTAGTGGATAACCCCACGTTTGTGATCGAATTAAGTTCACATACCGATTATCGTGGTAGTGATGTTGCCAATCAAAAACTGTCGGAAGCACGTGCTAAATCCTGCGTTGAATATTTAATATCCAAAGGAATTCCTGCTGCACGAATGATACCTAAAGGTTATGGTGAAAAACGTCCATTACAGGTAGATTCAGATATGGATGGTAAAGTTGATTACACATTATCTGAAGCCTACATTAATAAAGTTACTAAAGGTAAATCTAAGGAAGAATACGAAGCACTGATGCAGAAGAACAGACGTACAGTATTCTCTGTATTAAGTAAGGACTTTGTTGATCCTAACGCTCCGGCAACCCCGGCACCAACAACACCAGCTGCTCCAAAACCGGAAGAAGAATAAAATGCTTTTAAAAACAAATAAAAATAAAAAAACATCCCGTACTTTATACGGGATGTTTTTATTTTAAATATGAGCACAGATAACCGGTATAATTTACGTGGCGTTTCATCATCAAAAGAAGATGTACATGCAGCAATTTCAAAAATAGATAAAGGTTTATTTCCTAAAGCATTTTGTAAGATCGTGCCGGACCATTTAAGCGGAGATGAAAATTACTGCATTGTAATGCATGCGGATGGAGCAGGAACTAAATCCTCATTGGCCTATGCATATTGGAAAGAAACAGGCGATATTTCTGTCTGGAAAGGTATTGCACAGGATGCCATTGTCATGAATACCGATGATCTCCTTTGTGTTGGCGCAACCGGTAATATTTTACTTTCATCAACCATAGGCCGAAATAAAAATTTAATTACTGCTGAGGTGATCTCTGCTATTATTAATGGAACAGAAGAAACATTACAGCAATTACGGGATCATGGCATAGGGATTTATTCAACCGGGGGCGAAACTGCTGATGTGGGTGACCTTGTACGAACGATCATCGTTGATTCAACTGTAGTTTGCCGCATGAAGCGCAGTGATGTGATCGATAATGGTAATATACAAGCTGGTGATGTGATAGTAGGATTAGCATCATTCGGTAAAGCAGCTTATGAAAGTGAATACAATGGCGGAATGGGAAGCAATGGATTAACATCAGCACGTCATGATGTTTTTGAAAAATCGATCGCAAAAAAATATCCTGAAACGTTTGACGCTGCGGTGCCCGATGAATTGGTGTATTCAGGTAAGATAAAACTAGAGGATAAAATTGATGCAGGAACTAAAAAAGTAACTGCGGGGAAATTAGTGCTTTCGCCAACTCGTACTTATGCGCCCATCATAAAAAAAATAATTGACAAGTACCGTTCGCAGTTGCATGGTATGGTACACTGCAGTGGTGGCGGGCAAACTAAGGTAATGCACTTTGTAGATCATGTGCATATTATAAAAGATAATTTGTTTCCAATACCTCCTTTATTTAAATTAATAAGAGAACAAAGCGGAACAGATTGGAAAGAAATGTACAAAGTATTCAATATGGGACATCGAATGGAATTATATGTTCCACAAGCAATTGCGGCTGATATTATCGCTATTTCCAAATCATTTGATGTGGATGCCCAAGTTGTGGGAAGAGTAGAAGCGAGCCATAAAAAACAATTGACCATTAAGTCTGAGTTCGGAACGTTTGAGTATTAGTTTATTTGTGATTAGGCAATAGCCAATTGACAATAGGGAAACCATTGCCAAAAGCTGTTGCTTTTTTTTTGTACTTTTATCAAACATTTTTATTCTTAATTATAATTTTAAATTTCAGTATTGTGTTAGAAAAATTAGCAGCCATAAAAAGACGTTGGGAAGAAGTTGAGCAAAAACTGTCGGATCCTAAAGTAATTGGCGATATGAAGGAGTTTAAGAAATTCAACAAAGAATATAAAGATCTTACCGAAGTAGTAAATGCCTATCATGAGTATAAAAATATAGTCGAAAATATTGAGTTCAATAAAGGAATTCTTGCGAATGAAAAGGATGAGGAAATGCGCGATATGGCGAAGATAGATATGGAGGAGTTGATTCCCAAAAAAGAAAGAATAGAGGAAAATATTCGGCAAATGCTCGTACCTAAAGATCCGGAAGATGCCAGAAATTGTGTTTTAGAAATCCGTGCAGGAACAGGAGGCGATGAAGCAAGTATTTTTGCGGGAGATTTGTTTCGAATGTATTCCCGGTTCTGCGATGGTAAAGGCCTGAAATTGGAAGTGGTTGATTTTAATGATGGAACAATGGGAGGGTATAAAGAGGTAATTTGTGAAATAACCGGAGAAAATGCATATGGTATTTTAAAATTTGAATCGGGAGTACACCGGGTGCAACGTGTTCCTAATACTGAAACAATGGGTCGTGTACATACCTCCGCTGCCACAGTAATAGTAATGCCTGAAGCCGATGAGGTAGATGTAGTAATTAATCCCGCTGATTTAGAAATACAATTTGCACGTTCAGGAGGAGCAGGTGGGCAGAATGTGAATAAGGTAGAATCAAAAGTAATGATCACGCATAAACCTACAGGTATTGTTGTTATGAGCCAGAAAGACCGTAAACAACTTGGTAACAGGGAAATTGCTATGAACATGCTGAGAACAAAGTTGTATGAAATTGAATTAAATAAAAAACTGGAAGCAGAGTCTAAGCGGCGTAAAACAATGGTTTCTACCGGAGATCGTTCTGAAAAAATACGCACGTATAATTATCCTCAAAATCGGATTACGGACCATCGTATTAACTTAACGCTTTATAATCTGACCAATTTTATGAATGGCGATATTCAGGAAATGATCGATGCGCTTCAATTGGCTGAAAATACAGAGCGATTGAAAGAGGGCGGAGTAACAGTTTAATACAATTTGTATATTCGTATGGATTTGTAATTTGTATTATGACACGACAACAACTATTCGAGAATATAAAAAAGAAAAGATCCTTCCTTTG
This sequence comes from Bacteroidota bacterium, assembly GCA_052389695.1. Classification (GTDB taxonomy): domain Bacteria; phylum Bacteroidota; class Bacteroidia; order 2-12-FULL-35-15; family 2-12-FULL-35-15; genus 2-12-FULL-35-15. The sequence continues at coordinate 14,944 of JBQTHQ010000150.1, forward strand.
CATCGGATTAGATACCGACATTACAAAAATCCCACAACATTTATTAAGATCAGAAGACCCTGTTTTTGAATTTAACAAACAAATAATTGATGCTACTCAGGACCTTTGCGTAGCATATAAACCGAATACAGCTTTTTACGAAGCGATAGGTACAAAAGGCTGGATCAGTTTGGAAAAAACGATCAGCTATATCAATAATACACACAAAGATATTTTCACTATTGCTGATGCAAAGCGGGGCGATATTGGCAATACATCTAAAATGTATGCAAAAGCATTTTTAGAAACATTGAATTTCGATTCCATTACGGTAGCCCCTTACATGGGTGAGGACAGCGTCACCCCGTTCTTAGAGTACAAAAATAAATGGGTGATCCTGTTGGCGCTTACATCTAATAAAGGTGCTGAAGATTTTCAAACATTAAAATTAACGGAACTGCAAACTCCTAATTCATTATATCAGCATGTGCTTCAAACATCACAGAAATGGGGGACTGCAGACAATATGATGTATGTGGTAGGAGCAACCAAAGCTAGCATGTTAAGTGATATCCGTGAACTAATTCCGGACAATTTTTTATTGGTTCCCGGAGTAGGAGCACAGGGCGGAAGTCTGCAGGAGGTTGCTCAACATGGAATGAACAGACAATGTGGGTTGTTGGTGAACTCATCACGCGGAATTATTTATGCAGGTTCCGGTGAAGATTTTGCAAAAAAAGCACGTGAAGAAGCTACGAATCTGCAAAAGGAGATGGATAGTTTGCTAGAAAATTATTTATAACTCTTCTTCGTAAATGAAAATCAATATTATTGGTGGTGGAGTGTCAGGATTAACTGCGGGATGTTATTTGCAAATGAATGGGTTTGAAACCCACATTTTTGAAAAGCATTATATTCCCGGAGGGCTTTGTACCAGCTGGAAAAAAGGAGATTATACCTTTGACAGCTGTGCACATTGGATCCTGGGGTCTGATAAAGGAAGTTCATTTCATAAATTATGGTCAGAAGTATTGGACCTGAAAAATATCAAATTCCACAACCATGATATTCGTGTTGAGGTCGGCTTAAAGAACAATGTAAATAAATATGGCGAAAAGACCTTTAAGCTTTATACCAATCTGACTGTTCTGGAAGCATACCTTATTGATCTGGCGCCGGAAGATACTAAAGCCATTAAATCATTCATCAAACCGATGCGTATCATGCAAAAGTTTGATCTGCCGCCAATAATGGATGATCTACCCTTTTTTCAATCATTGATCAGAGGTATAAAAATGATGCGATACGTGGAATTTTTGTATTGGTTTTTGAAGATAAAAAATCATACGAACTATACGTATGCTAAAAAATTTAAAAATCCTTTCTTAAGAGAGAGTTTTGAATTATTATACGATGGAGAAGAAGTGAATATGATGATCCTGACGATGCCTTTATCGGTATTTGATACTAAAAGTGCAGGTTATCCAATTGGCGGATCAATGGCTTTTGCGAAAAAAATTGAACAAACCTATCTTTCTTTGGGCGGGAAAATGCATTATAAAACACCGGTAAAAAAAATTATTACAGAAAATGGAATTGCAAAAGGTGTTTTGGTAAGAAATGATATCATCCATTATTCTGATATTACTATTTCTGCCGCTGATTGGTATTATACTGTATTTGAGGCACTCGATGGAAAATTTGTGAATGAAAATATACTTAATCTGAAAGCGTTAAAAGGTCTGGAAGTATTTTATTCGGTGATGCAATTTTCATTTGGTATATCCAAGGATTTTAAAGATTTTCCACATTTTTCAAGAATTCCACTGGATGAGCAACTGGTGTCGCCTGATGGAACTGTTTATAATCGTCTTGAGGTACATATTTATAATTATGACAATACATTGGCCCCCGATGGAAAAACATCTGTTACTGTGAGTTTTTATACGAAGAACAGGGAATTCTGGATAGATGCACGAAGACATGACCGTCCGAAATACCGTGCAGCGAAGAATGATTTTACCCAAAAGATCATTGAATTGTTAGACAAGCGGCTGGATGGAATAAAAGATAAAATAGAAGTAATAGATGTGGCTACTCCGGCTACATTTCAGCGTTACACAAATAATTGGAAAGGAAGTACCCAGGGATGGTTACCGGGAAAAAATTTATTAGCGCCTTCTCCGGTTGGATTTAAATTACCGGGTTTAAAAAATTTTTATTATTCAAGCCATTGGAACCAGCCTGGAGGAGGATTACCAATAGCAATAAAAACAGGCAGAGATGTGGCGAAAGCGATTTGTAAAGAGCAAAAGAAAAAATTTACAACAATTACGATCGGATAGAATTATTTGTTGATGTTGAACAGGAAGTTCAATTGTAAAAGTTTTTCATAATCTTCCCCTGTTTTTTTGATATCATCATCATCCTCATCATAGTTCCATATCACCGTTATTTTTGTTCCTTGCGCCCTCATATCAATTACTTTCATTAATACTTGTTTAATGGATATGACGGAAGATGAACTTAGATAGAAGAGATTGAATTCAATCTTAAACGAAGAAGGGCTGGTGGTTTTGTATTCGTTCATCCATTCAATAACCGGACGGTAAAATTCTTTCCCATCTTCCGGAAATGATTTTCCCTCGATTAAAAAAGTATTCGAATTGGGGTCCAACACAATATGAGGAGTGTTGTTAGTTTCTGCTATTTCTAATCGTTTCATTTATCCTAAAACTTTTGATTGTAGTGAAAACAATGAATATTCTTTATTTAGTACTTCAAATTCAAAATCCATATTATTTTGTGATTTTAATGCAATGGTTAAAAAGCCCAACCCTGCACCACCTTTTGCTGATAGTTCCCCATTAGAAAGCACATCGAGGTAGCGTTTTTTTAGATCGGTATCACTTAGTGATTTGATCGCATTCAATCTCTTGTTTAAGATTTCCGCGCCCTGGTTGGTAACAATATTGCCTGAATGGATCGTGAATTCATTATTGATCTTTCCTATAATAAAATAGGTCATTTGATACCCATTATTATCTTTTTCACCATGAAGGCAAATATTTTGAAGGGCTTCAATAACAATATTAAAGATCTTTTTGATTGCACTTTTGCTTACACCCAAATGTTCCATTTGGGTTTCTACCATAGAGGAAATGGTATTTACCTTGTCCTGGTCAAGCTCACCAATATGAGATACTATTATTTTTCTATCGGCACCTGTATAAGCGGCTTTAATACCGTTTACTTTTGCAGTAAAAATGGTTTCTTCGATAGAACCGCTCTTATTTAAATCCATAAATAATAATGCTTACATCAAAAATAATAGTTATTTCCCACAAAATACCATTCAATTATAAGAAATTTCATTAAAAGTAGCTACAAATAACGTGTTTTTTAATCAAAATAGTAATCATAATCACTATTTAGAATGGCGCGATTTCAGGATAGTTTTAATGTCTGCCAGGCTGTAACCCTTTGCAGATAATAAAATCAGGTAATGAAAGAGTAGATCCGCAGCTTCATTTTTGAATAGTTCATCATTAGTATCTTTAGCCTCAATTACAAGCTCTACGGCCTCTTCACCTACTTTTTGTGCTATTTTATTGATTCCTTTTGCAAAAAGAGAAGAGGTATAGGATTTATCACTGGGGTTCTTCTTCCGGTCAAGTATTATTTGCTCTAATTGGCTTAAAAAATCAGCAGAAAGATTCTTTTCATTAAAACAGGTATCTGAGCCGGTATGGCAAACAGAGCCCAATGGAGTAGCTTTAATCAGTATAGTGTCATTATCACAATCAATCAGGATGCTGTTAACATCCAAAAAATTACCACTTTCTTCTCCTTTGGTCCATAAACGATTTTTAGAACGGGAATAAAAGGTAACGCGTTTTTCCTTTTTTGTTTTTTCAAATGCTTCAGCATTCATGTATCCCAACATTAGAACCATATTGGTAATATTATCCTGTATGATAGCAGGAATCAAACCATCGGGTGATTTTTTTAAGTCTATCTTCATATTCTAACTTCTATATTCTGTTTTTTTAAATACTTTTTCAGTTCGGGTATTGCAATTTCCTTATAGTGAAAGATACTGGCAGCTAATGCTGCGTCAGCTTTACCGTTATTAAAGACATCTGTAAAATGTTCCATGTTCCCTGCTCCGCCACTGGCTATAACAGGGACATTTACTGCTTCTGAGATCGTTTTTGTGATATCCAATGCAAACCCATTCTTAGTACCATCATTATTCATGGAAGTCAGCAAAATTTCACCTGCACCAAGAGCAACGGCTTGTTTGGCCCAATCCAATGTTTTAATAGTTGTTTTTACCCTTCCACCATTCAAATATACAAACCAATCGCCATCCTCAAATTTAGTATCAATGGCCAATACTACACACTGACTTCCAAACTGATCCGCCAGTTCTTTTATGAGTTGCGGATTTTTTACTGCTGATGTGTTCACTGATATTTTATCGGCACCTGCATTTAATAAAACAGAAACATCTTCTACGCTGCTGATACCGCCGCCTACCGTAAACGGGATGTTGATGTGTTTAGCGATCCTTGTTACCAGTTCTGAAAGTGTTTTTCGTTTTTCATTCGTAGCCGTAATATCCAGAAACACCAATTCATCAGCCCCCTGTTGTGCATAACTGATCGCGAGCTCAACAGGGTCGCCCGCATCACGGATATTTTCAAAGTTGATACCCTTGACCGTTCGGCCATCTTTGATATCTAAGCAGGGTATGATTCTTTTAGTAAGCAAATTTTAATTTATAAATTGTTTCAATTCTTGTATCGTTATTTTTTCTTCATAGATTGCTTTACCTACTATCGCAGCAGAACAACCGATCTTTTCTAATTCTTCCAGATCCTTTACAGAAGCAACGCCACCACTGGCGATCAAATTTATTTTAGAAAATTGTTCAATAATTTTTTTGTAAAGATCAATTGAAGGCCCTTGCAGCAGCCCATCTTTTGAAATATCTGTACAGAAAATATTTTTTACTCCCTGTTCCATATTTTCTTTTATAAAATCAAAAACAGAAACATCAGTAGTTTCCAGCCATCCACCCACTGCAATTTTTTCACTTTTTACATCCGCACCTAATAAAATTTTTGAAGAACTATATTTGTGCAGCCAGGAGAAGAATAACTCTTTATCTTTTAAAGCAATACTTCCAATAGTAGCAATATCCGCACCTGCATCATATACATTTTGAATATCCTTGTTAGTTTTGATCCCGCCACCAAAATCGATCTGCAGCTTTGTTTTAGATGCAATTTGTTCTAACACTTTATAATTGACCACCGAGCCCTTTTTTGCACCATCCAGATCGACTAAATGTAAACGCCGGATACCAATGTTTTCAAACATTAAAGCTACTTCCAAGGGTTTTTCATTGTACACTGTTTTTTGTGCATAATCACCTTGTGTTAAACGAACACATTTACCATCGATGATATCTATTGCGGGAATAATTTGCATGGTTTTAATTTTTGTCATTCTGAACGTAGTGAAGAATCTTTGAAAAGAGATCCTTCGCTATGCTCAGGATGACAGTACTCATAAGTTTATAAAATTCTCTAAAATTTTTTGGCCCGCTTCCCCTGATTTTTCAGGGTGAAACTGGGTTGCATAAAAATTATTTTTTTGCAATGCGGAACTGTAATCAATCCCGTAATTAGTTGTAGCAATTGTATTGTCACCTGTTTCAGCATAATAACTGTGAACAAAATACATATACTCTTTTTCTTTTATACCTTTTAAGAGCGAAGATGATATCCCCTCTTTATCCCCTCCTAACGGGAGGGGAGTAATGGTATTCCAGCCTATTTGTGGAACTTTTAAACTGTCTGTAAATTTTTTTACCTGAAGATCAAAAATTCCTAAACAGTTCGTATCTGCTTCTTCGGAATGTTTGCACATCAATTGCATTCCTAAACAAATACCTAACACAGGTTGTTTCAATGATTTAATAACCGTATCTAATTTTCGTTCTTTCAGATATTTCATTGCACTGCTTGCTTCACCAACCCCAGGAAAAATAACTTTGTCAGCCGAAATTATCTCACTCGTATCATCCGTTACAATTGCACTTGCTCCAATACGTTCCAATGCAAACGTCACCGAACGTATATTTCCTGCATTGTATTTAATAATTACTGTTTTCATAAACTCGTCAATCGACAATCATAATTCGTGGTTCTATAACATTCCTTTTGTACTCGGTAAGCTCATGTTATTTGCGTCCCGTTTTACAGCGATCTTAATTGCTTTTGCAAATACTTTAAAGATCGCTTCAATTTTGTGGTGTTCATTTTGCCCTTCCGCTTTAATATTCAGGTTGCTTTTTGATGCATCACTAAATGATTTAAAAAAGTGAAAGAACATTTCTGTTGGCATTTCGCCTATCTTCTCACGTTTAAATTCAGCTTCCCACACGATCCAGTTGCGCCCACCAAAATCCAATGCTACCTGCGCTAAACAATCGTCCATTGGTAAACAAAAGCCATAGCGTTCTATGCCGCGTTTATCACCCAGGGCTTTAGCAAAAGTTTCACCTAAGGCAATTCCAACATCCTCAATTGTGTGGTGTTCATCAATATGCAGATCACCTTTTGCCTTGATAGTAAGATCAAGATTTCCGTGCTTTGAAATTTGCTCAAGCATGTGATCAAAAAATGCAAGTCCTGTTGAAATAGATGATCGCCCTGATCCATCTAAATTCAATTCAATTTGGATATCTGTCTCTTTTGTTTTTCGTGAATGAGAAATTTTACGTTCCGGAAGTTTTAAATAATTATAAATGTCTTCCCAATTGTTTGCTATTAAATCAATACTGTTTTCAGAACCAACGGAGTTGTTATCATTTTTAATGAAGATGGATTTTGCTCCAAGATTCTTTGCTAATTTCACATCTGTAAGCCGGTCGCCGATAACGTATGAATTTTTCAGGTCGTATTCCCCTTTCAAATATCCGGTTAACATTGCTGTTCCGGGCTTACGTGTAGGTTTGTTATCTTTCTCAAAGCTTTCATCAATAAAAATTGCTTTGAATTTAATGCCTTCACCCTCTAAAATTTGTAACATTTTATTCTGGATCAGTTCAAACATAGGTAAAGGATTACTTTCAGTACCAAGCCCGTCCTGATTGGTTACCATTACCAATTCGTAATCAAGTTCTGAAGCAATTTTATTCAGGCTTCTGATCACACCCGGTAAGAATACCATTTCTTCCAGTGAGTTAACCTGAAAGGTTACAGGAGGTTCAATAATTAAAGTCCCATCGCGATCTATAAAAAGTACTTTTTTCATGTAACAAAAATTTAGAATCTAGAATTATACGCTTTCAATTTTTCAATCACTAATTTGTTTTCTTCTATTGTTCCAACGGTAAACCTTAAGCATCCCTCACACAGAGCAACTTTACTACGATCACGAATTACAATCTGGTTATCCGTTAAATATGTGTAAATATTTTTTGGATCATTTGTTTTAACCAAAATAAAATTTGCATCACTGGGATATACTTTCAACACAAAAGGAAGCTTTGTGATCTCATCACTTAATTTATTACGTTCTGCCACAATTTCCTTGATCCAAGAATTTACCTTGTCAACATTATCCAATGCTTCTAATGCCAATTTCTGCGAAGCTATGTTTACATTATAAGGTGGTTTTATTTTATTGAAAATATCAATGATCTGTTGTGATGCAAATGCCATTCCTACTCTTAGTCCGGCTAATCCCCATGCTTTTGATAAGGTTTGAAGAATAACAAGGTTAGGGTAATTCAATAGTTCAGGAATCATGCTTTTGTAGCTGGCAAAATTGATGTATGCTTCGTCAACAACTAAAATACCCTTAAAATTATCGAGTATTTTTATGATGTCCGATTTTTTTACACCATTGCCGGTAGGGTTATTCGGACAACAAACAAAAATTAATTTTGTGTTTTGATTGATAGCAGAAATGATTTTATCAGTATTTAGTTGAAAACTCTCCGGTAAAAGAGCAACTTTTTGGATCGCTACATCATTAATATTTGCAGATACTTCATACATGCCATAAGTTGGCGGACAAATAATTACATTGTCTTTTCCGGGATTACAAAACGCGCGAAATAAAATGTCAATAGCTTCATCACTTCCGTTCCCCAGGAAAATATTTTCAACAGGAAGGCCTTTTATTTTACTTAGTTTTTCTTTCACTTCCAATTGTAAAGGATCAGGGTAACGGTTATAAATACCTGTATCCAACGGAGAGCCATAAGAGTTTTCGTTTGCATCCAGGAACATTCCTGTTTTGCCTTTAAATTCATCGCGTGCGGATGAATAAGGGACAAGTTTCCTGATATTTTCTCGTAGTATGTTATTTAGTTCAAACATTGTAATTTATTTTTAGTTCCCCTCCTTTTAGGAGGGGGGAGGGGTGGTATTATTTATTTTCTTTGAATTCATTAATTATTTTATTTACTACTCTGTCAGTATCTGCAAAAACTTCTGCATTCATAATTCTTAAAACATTAAACCCTTTATTGATTAAAAATTTATCTTTACTTATATCATTATACTTTTTTATTGGATCATTATGTATTGAGCCATCCACTTCAATAACTAAGCTTTCTTCATAACAGAAAAAATCTACT
>JBQTHQ010000151.1:0-17735 GCA_052389695.1 Bacteroidota bacterium
GGTCAGTTTCATCTTTTTTATCCAAAATTCAAAGAACTTTTTTACTCTTTTTCAAGCTAATTACAAATCTTTTAAACCATCGTGTGTTAAACGTTTTACCTTTTAAGTATTTTTGAGATAGCTTCTACTATCAAACCTGACGAAACGATTGAGCAGGCTACTGTTTGATCTCTCCTTACCTTGTGAATTATCTTGATCAGGGTTACTTAATCATTAAAATATCACATGGAAACTTTGGAAATAAAAAATGTTTCCATAGTTTTGTGCCTGAATTACCGACAAATTATAATCGATAGAAATGGAAACAAAAGACAGAATACTGAAAGGGGCAGAAGAACTGTTTTTTAAGTACGGCATAAAAGTATTACGATGGATGATATTGCAAAGGAATTGGCAATATCTAAAAAGACCATTTATCAATTTTATTCAGATAAGAATGAGTTACTGGAAATGATGATGAAAAATCGTATGAAAATAAACCAGGCTGAATTTGAGCAAATAGGAAAAATTTCCGAAAATGTGATAGCGGAAGTATTTGCAATTATGAAACATATGGGAATCATGTTCTCGCAGATCAATCCAAATTTTTATTATGATCTGCAAAAATATCATCCCGATACCTGGAAACAATTCAAACAATTCAAAGAAAATTGTATTGAGCGCATGGTGGAGGATTCTGTAAAAAAAGGAATTACACAAGGGCTGGTGCGTACTGATATCAATACAAAAATAGTTGCCCGTTTACGCATGGAAGAAATTGAAATGGGCTTTAATCCGCAAATATTTCCTCCTGATAAATTTAAGATCATGGATGTACAATTGGCATTGCTGGAACATTTTTTACATGGTATTTGCACCCTGAAAGGACACCGACTGATCAATAAATTTAAAGAGGTAATTGAGGAAGAATAGTGAAAGGCAATTAGCAAAAACAATTTGACAATAAAGGAATAATAAGTTCAGTAAATGAAAAAAATAATATTACTTATAGGAATTGGTATAACAATCAACTCTTTTGCCCAAACAAAAGATAGTACAGCGTATTCTTTTTCACTTACACAAGCCATTGATTTTGCATTACAAAACCAGAAAGATGTAAAAAATGCGATACTTGATGAAGCCATTGCCAAACAAAAAGTAAATGAAACAACAGGAATAGGACTTCCCCAGATTAACTCCAGTTTTGATGTAAAAGATTTTATCGATATTCCTACCAGTGTAATTCCCGGCGCAGGCGGACAATTTGGAGGAGAACCCGGATCAGATGCAATTTTAAAATTCGGAACAAAATACAATGCATCTGCTGCGTTAGAAGGATCTCAACTGCTTTTCAATGCGGAATATTTTTTAGGCCTGAAAGCATCCAAAGTATTTTTAGAAATTTCTTCCAGGACTACCCAACGGACTAAAATCGAAGCGGCAGCAACCGTTAGTAAAGCATATTACACTGTGCTTATCAACCAGGAACGAATGAAACTGATGGATGCCAATATTGCCAGGGTAAAAAAGATAATGACCGATACAAAAGCTTTATTTGAAAATGGTTTTGTAGAAAAATTGGATTATGACCGCTTAACTGTTACCTATAATAATTTATTAGTGGAAGAAGAAAAAATCCAGCGCCTGTTAGGGCTAAGCGCCTATTTATTAAAATTTCAAATGGGAATGGATATCAATGCATCACTTACTTTAACCGATAAATTGGAAGATGTTAAATTAGATATAACAAGTTCAGCATCTGCTGAAAAATTTGATTACACCAGAAGAATAGAGTACGGTTTATTTGAAACACAATACAAAATGACTAAGCTCGAATTAAAACGCCAGCGTTTATCTTATCTTCCAACGGCATTTGCTTATGCAAGCTGGGCTCAGAACGCCTTCCGTACAACCTTTAGTGTTTTTGCCACCGGTGCCGGATTACACTGGTATCCTGCGACACTAGTGGGTGGAACAATAAAGATGCCCATTTTTAATGGCTTACAACGCAATGCTAAAAATCAGCAGGCAAAACTTTCCTTGCAAAAAGCTGAAAATAATATGGATTTTATTAAGAAAACTATTGATCTTGAACTTGCATCTTCTGTTGTTTCATTGCAAAATGCCTCCATTTCATTTGATAATCAAAAGAAAAATATGATCATTGCTGAAGATGTAGTGCGCGTTACAAAAATAAAATACGAACAAGGTGTTGGCTCCAATCTGGAGTTGATCACCGCGGAAACCGCTTTAAAAGAAGCACAAACAAATTATTACAATGCCTTGTTTGACGCCCTTATTGCGAAAATAGATTTTGATAAAGCAAATGGAAATTTTAAATAAAAAGCGAATAGTTAATAGTTAATAGTAAAACACAAATTATAACACAACAAATTCTGAATTCTATATTCTAAATTATTTTAATATGAAAAAAGTATTTTTAATATCAAGCCTTACAATAGCACTGATTGCTTGTAATTCCAATGGTGGTGATAAAAAAACGGAATTGGAAAATCTGAAAAAACAAGAAACGGAGCTAAAAGAAAAAATTGCTGCATTAGAAGCTGAGCTGAACAGTACAGCCGATTCTACTCCAAACGGAATAGCAGTAGCTATTGCCAATCTGAAAGCTGAAACTTTTAAAAATTACATAGATATAGTGGGACATGTGGATGCGGATGAAAATGTAAGTATCAGCAGCGAAATGCCGGGTACTATCACCAAAATTAACGTGAAAGAAGGTGATGAAGTAAGCAAGGGACAAATACTTGCCGAAACAGATGCCCGTGCTATTGTTCAAGGCATTGCCGACCTTCAGATAAACTATGAACTGGCAAACCAGGTTTATGAAAAACAAAAAAACTTATGGGAACAAAAAATAGGAACGGAAATGCAATACCTGCAGGCAAAAACAAATAAGGAAAGTATGGAAAAAAAACTGGCGACGTTGCAGGAACAATTGAACATGTCAAGGATCATTTCACCTATTAATGGAACAGTTGATGCTGTTGATATCAAACTCGGACAAGTAGTTGCACCGGGTATGCCGGCTATACGTGTAATTAATTTCTCCAATTTAAAAGTGAAAGCGGAAGTTGCAGAAAGTTATGCTTCTAAAATCAAAAAAGGCAGCGAAGTAGTTGTTCGTTTCCCCGATATTAATGATTCACTTGTATCAAAAGTAAATTTTGTATCAAAAGCGATCAATCCCAATACTCGCACTTTTAGAGTTGAAGTAATACTGGATGATAAAAAGGAATACCATCCTAACATGGTAGCACGATTGAGTGTTAATGATTACCAGTCGCCGGCTCCTGTGATCACTATTCCTATCCGGACAATACAGAGTGACGAAAATAATGCATCTTATGTGTATATTGCCGAAGAGAATACCGCTAAAAAACGTATCATCACCTTGGGAAAAGAATATAATGGCAGAGCAGAAGTAAAAAGTGGTTTAAAAGAAAACGATAAGCTTGTGACCAATGGGTATGATATCATTAGTGAGGGGGATGCAATTGTGTACAAGCGATGATCATACTTCCTTATTAAAAGGAAGATAAACGGAAAACGTACTGCCCTTTCCGGGTTCACTACTAACGCTGATAGAGCCTCCGTGTTTTTCAGCAACAGCTTTTACATAGCTTAATCCCAATCCGAAACCTTTCACGTTGTGAATATTACCGGTAGGCACACGATACATGGTATCAAATATCCGTTTTTGATTTTCCTTGCTGATGCCTATCCCGTTATCTTCTACAGAAATATAAACACCTTTAGCATCATTATGGCTGCTGATCTTAATTCGTGGTTTTTCATTGGAATATTTAAGTGCATTATCGATCAGGTTAAAAATAATATTTGTAACGTGTACCCTGTCGGCGCGAATGATCGTATTTTTTGCTTTTAATTCTTTTGTGATCTCGCCTTCTTTATTCTCCACCTGTAATTTAATGTTGACAATGGTCTGCTCGATCAGTAAATGAATATCCATTGGCTGGATCTTCAATTTAAATTGGCCTTTATCAAGTATTGCCGTTTGCAAAATATTTTCCACCAATAAACTCAGTCGTTTATTTTCATCACCGATCATCTTCACATAATTATTTACCCGTTCCGGTGATTTTTCAACGGTAGTATCACCCAATACTTCACAAGCTAAGGATATGGTAGAAATTGGTGTTTTGAATTCATGCGTCATGTTACTGATAAAATCGTTTTTTATCTCCGACAATTTTTTTTGTTTGAAGATGGTGGTGATGCTGTAATAAAATGAAAAGATAATTGCCAGCAAAAATGCAAAGGATACAAGCAACAACATCCACATGGAACGTAAGAGATAACGGTTTTGATTGGGGAAAGAAACGGATAAAAACTGCGGCTTGATAAAAATATTATCCGGTGAAAGGTTTATTTTATACGGAGAAGCGTACAAATGTTTCTCTTTATCTGAAAGCCCGGCTGAATCTGCAGGGATGGTTTTGGATTCTGAAATACCAAAAGTATAATCAGCGGAAACTCCTTTTTGAAGTAATTCAAATTTTAGAATCGAATCCAGCAACAAGGTATCGGCAACAAAATTTTGATCATTATAAATATTGATACTTACCAGCTCATCAAAAATATCTTTTACCATATTATTGTTATGCGAAAACCATCTATTACGATTATCAATTGAATCCGTCTGACGCAGAGGAAATGGCCCGTCATTTTCAGCACGTTGATCAAAATTACTGGAAGCTGAATCGCTTGAATAACTCTTATGTTGCGTTTTTTTCACTACAACACCATTGGAATCAGCAGCATATTCTTCATAAATTTTAACATTCACTTTGTTTTTTTGCAATGAGTAATCCTGCTTATCACTTAATGAATTGGGAATAAATTTTGAATTGGAACTTAATGAATCTCCTGTACTAAACCAGCGAATACCCTGTTTACGGAAATTGAATTTTTTGGTGACCTTTGCCGCGATCTTTTGTTTCTCCATCCTGGAAACAACATTGTTCAATGCTTCATTTACACTTTGATCGAATCGTTCTTTACCCAGCGTAATGGCATTATTCACCCAGTAGATCTGTATGACTATTAAGCCAATCAATCCAAGGCTAGCCATGATCGTTATTACACCAATGTTACCTTTATTGATCATTATCTAGAGTCTCTGCAAAAATAAACTTTTCTGATTTAAGGCCGGCCCGACTTAACATATTTTAACCTACTCCGTCAACAGGTTTAGCAATACAGATAATACATTCGTAAATCTTATTAATTCGTCCGCCCCGGCGGATTCGTAGTCTATTTTTTTCTCATGTATACCTGGATCGGCACACCGTTAAAATCAAAATTTTCACGCAAACGATTTTCAAGAAAGCGCAAATAGGCTTCGGTTACATATTGTGGCAGGTTGCAGTAAAACGCAAAAGTGGGCGCATGAGTGGGCAACTGATTGATAAATTTTATTTTTATGTCTTTTCCTTTTATAGATGCAGGAGGCTGATTTTCCACTATTGGCAACATGACATCATTCAGATGACGTGTTTTGATAACCCGTGTACGATTTTCATTTACTTTTTCAGCAGCTTCAATTGCTTTTAAAACACGTTGTTTGGTAAGTGCGGAAGTAAATACGATCGGTACATCTCTTAATGGAGCAAGCTTCTCACGGATCTTCTCTTCATATTCTTTTGTTGAATTGGTGGTCTTTTCAATCAGATCCCACTTATTTACCACAACTACAATACCTTTACGATTCTTTTCTGCAAGGTGGAAAATATTAAGGTCTTGCGCCTCCAGTCCCAATGTAGCATCCAGCAGTAATAAACACACATCACAATCTTCAATAGCACGGATGGAACGCATTACGGAGTAAAATTCCAGGTCCTCCTCCACTTTTGATTTTTTACGGATCCCTGCTGTATCGATCAAAAGAAAATCATGATTGAAGGCAGTGAACCGAGTATTAATGGAATCACGGGTTGTTCCTGCAAGAGGCGTTACAATATTTCTTTCTTTACCCAATAAGGCATTGATGAAAGAGGACTTTCCTACATTTGGCCTGCCCACCACTGAAAATTTAGGAATGTCTAGTTCCTCCACTTTCACATCTACATCCAATGCTTTTACCACCTCATCCAATAGATCACCGGTACCGCTTCCGCTGATCGCAGAAACATTATATGGTTCGCCTAAACCCAATGCATAAAATTCACCTGATAAGCCTTGGCGAACGTGATTATCTACTTTATTGGAAACAACAAAAACTTTCTTTTTAGAACGTCTTAAAATATCAGCAACTACTTTATCATCTTCGGTAATTCCATCCGAAACATCTAATACGAAAAGGATCACATTGGCCTCATCCATTGCCAATTGTACCTGTTTGCGGATCTCCCCTTCAAATACATCATCTGAACCTTTTACATATCCGCCTGTAACGATCACAGAAAATTCCAAGCCATTCCACTCCGATTTTCCATAATGCCTGTCGCGTGTCACACCCGATTCCGCATCAACGATTGCTTTTCTACTATCGGTAAGACGATTAAAAAGCGTTGATTTTCCTACATTCGGACGTCCTACTATTGCTACTATATTTGCCATTTATCACAAATATACTTTTAATTTTAAGATCCAGCTTTAACAGCTGAGAAAGCTAAAATTAATCGGTTTAAGAGCAGTAATTTTTTGTGCTTATTCAGACTTCCACCATAACCTTGAAACCACCATATGCAAAACGTTTCATATCAAAAGGCATTGGCATATCATCACCGTACTTTTTACTAAAATACGTCATCACTTTCTTATTCACCGAATCACGATGTTTGCGTGACTTGTAGACAATAAATGAAAACCATACAGTTTCTCCTGGTTTTGCTTTTGCCATTTTGAGAAACGTCAATGTGGTAAATTCTGGTGTTGCGTCATCAATCATACATTCTTTATAATCGAGAGCACCAAATTTCTTCCAAATTTTACTCGCCTCGCGAGCCATCTTTACATATTCTGCTTCATTCTTTTTAGGGATTGGTATTACAAACCCATCAACATATTTTCCGCTTGCCATAGTTTTATAGTTTTTATAGATTAAGATTCTATTTTAATCAAATCAAATACAGTATGGTTATTTTAAAGCCAACGCACATATTTCGACAGGCTTAATATGACAATGTGCACGGTCAGTCTGAGCCTGCCTTTGCCGAAAGGAGCTTTGGCTCCTGCAGGCAGGCTTGTCGAAGACATTTCGCTTGCGCTTGCAATAACAAAATTTTAAAATGAAATTTAAACAGGTCCTAAGCTTTTAACTTCTATACACTAACCATCTTGTATTTTTATTTTGAGGCACTTTTAATAGGGCTTATCAATATTTTATCTACTCTGTTTCCATCCATATCTATTATTTCAAATTTAAAATTATTAAGTACGAAGCTATCCCCTGCCTTAGGTATTTTATGAAGTTGATATATTGCTAAACCTGCAAGCGTCAAGTAATTCGCTTCATTAGGCAATGAAAACATATTTAAGGCACGTCTTAGCTCATCAATTTTTAATTCCCCATCCATTAAAAATGAGCCGTCCTCTCGTTTAATGATTTGTATTTCATCAACTTCCCCTATTTCAGGAAATTCTCCAACAATATTTTCAAACAGGTCGTGTAATGTAATTAATCCTTCTGTTCCCCCATACTCATTTACCACAAAACCAATATGAATTCTTTTTTTTCGGAACATATCAAGTATTTTTAAAGCGGGTGTACCTAAAGGAATAAATAATGGTTCGATAAGAAACGGTTTCAAATCAAACGAATCAGATTTTTCGATAACCCGTAATAAATCACGGACAGGTACAACTCCTAAAATTTTATCCAGAGTACCCTCGCAAACAGGATATTTAGCGTGGGTTGATTTAAAAATAGTGCTTAAAATTTTTTCTTTGTTTTGTTGAATATCAAGCCAGACAATATCTTTTTTATGAACCATAATTGAGCTGGCTTTATGGTCGCCAAACCTGAAAACACTCTGCATTATTTCGCTTTCCTGTTTTTCAATCACCCCATGTTGTGTACTTGTATTAATCATATATTTCAGTTCTTCCTCGCTAACAGGAGGTTCATTTCGTTCTTTAAGCATAATTAGTTTTAGAAACAGTTTGGTGGATATACTCAGAAATACAACAATCGGATAAGTAACAACTGCTAAACCACGCATAAATGGAGCAAAAGTTATGGTAATACCTTCGGGATTATTCAGGGCAATTGACTTTGGGACTAATTCGCCAATAACTAATGAGAAGTAAGTAATAACAACTACAATAGAAGTAAAAGAGATTTGTTCTGCATATTGTTTAATCCATTCAAATCGCTCGAAAAAGGGTTGGATGTCCTGTGTAAATGCCTCAGCACCATAAGCACCCGCTACAATACCTACCAAAGTAATACCTATTTGAACGGTTGAAAGAAATTTTTCAGGTTCTTTTAATAATTCAAGTGCCGTTTTTGCTCCTTTACTCCCTTGCGCTGCATGTTGTTCAAGCTTTGATTTACGGGATGAAACCAAAGCAATTTCACACATTGCAAACAATCCGTTTAATACAAGCAAACCAAGTATTATAAATATTTCTGACATATAATTTTAGAGTTACTGATATGTCTATATTAACATATCTACAAACAAAAGGGTAAAAGTAAATAAGCTAACATAAACAGTATAATTACGAAAACCCAAAAGTACCGAATTCTTTATTTGAGAGGCTTTTTCTTTATCTTTCATTATGTTTATTTTTAAATTCTTTGTTCCTGCCTATCTCCATCCACCCCCAAGCGCTTTATAAATATTTACAACTGCATTGTATTGTCGTTTTTTAGCATCTACCAATTCCAGTTTGGATTGTAAAGCGTTTTGCTGTGTCATTAATACTTCAAGATAATTAGCTCTTCCTGTTTTAAACAGCTCCGAAGATGTTTCTATTGATTGCGTTAAAACATCTACCTGCTGGCTTCTGAACTGATGAATCTGCTCCATGTTTTTAATATTTGCCATCTCGTTGTAAACTTCCACATAACCATTAATGATCGTTTTTTGATAGTTATACATGGCTTCTGTCTGGTTAGCTTTAGCAGTTCTGAACTCGGCTTCAATGGCACTCCTGTTTATCAATGGTGCTGTTAAATTCCCAAACAAATTGTATGCTACTGATTGAGGGGACAAAAATAAAAATGAAGTGTTAAAGGCCTGAAACCCTAAAGAACCAGTTATATTCAGGGAAGGATAAAAAGCAGCTCTCGCAGCTTTTACATTTGCTTTGGATGCCATCAAATCAAATTCTGCCTGTTTAATATCCGGCCTGTTTTTTAGCAGATCAGATGGAATACCGACTTTTACCTGTTCGGGAATTAATTGTGTGAATGATGATTTATCTCTGTCTATCGGCTTTGGAAATGTACCCAATAAAAAGTTTATTTTGCTTTCGCTCTCTGTGATATTTTGGAGAACCTCTATTTCTAACGTTTTTGAATTTAATAGCTGTGCTTTAAATTGTTTTACGGCTAATTCATTAGCTGCTCCTGTTTGTTTTTGCACCGAAATAATATCCAGCGCATCCTGTTGAAGTTTAATTGTTTCCCTGATAATATCTAACTCATTATCCAACGCTAATAATTCGTAGTAAGTCGTTGCAATTTCTGCTACAAGATTTGTTAAAGTCCAGTTTCTACCTTCTATACTGCCTAAATATCGGGCGAATGCAGCCTTCTTTTTGTTTTGCAATTTCCCAAAAACATCAATTTCCCAAGAAGTTTGCAATCCGAGATAATAGTCTTGCAAGTGCATGGGTATAAGTTGACCCGGAGTAATTTCAGTTGTGCTGTTACCAGCCCAATCCATAGTATAGTTTCCGAATTTTCTTTGTCCGGCAACACCCAATCCATCAACCATAGGAAATAATAAACCTTTAGCCAACCTCACATCAGCACGGCTCATCTCAATTCGTTGGAAAATCATTAATAAGTCCAGATTGTTTTTTAGGGCCGTATCAATTAAGCCTGACAATACTGGGTCTGAAAAATATTTTTTCCAGTTAATTGTTGCCGAATTAGCTGAATCTTTTGTATTTGCAAAAGATTCAGGTATAGGTTTAATTACGTTGCTTTCAATTGTTTTTGTGGTCTTGCAGCTTTCAATTAAAAGGCAAGATAACATAAGAACAAGAGGTATTTTATTTTTAATTTTTTTCATAGATTTTCATTTCTTCAGTTAATGCTATTTCTTCTTTACCTTTTTTGACAAATTTTTCCGCAAGTGTTGCGAAAACCACATAAAGACCGGGAATAATAATTACTCCGAATATGGTTCCGAACAACATACCTCCGGCTGCTGCTGTTCCAATGGTTCTGTTACCCACTGCACCAGCTCCGCTTGCAAACATCAATGGCAGTAAACCAGCTATGAAAGCAAAAGATGTCATCAAAATTGGACGTAAACGAACCATTGCACCTTCAATAGCAGCTTGCAATGCTGTTTTACCTTCACGGTGGCGAAGCGTAGCAAACTCTACAATCAGGATTGCGTTTTTACCCAACAAACCAATGAGCATAACCATTGCAATTTGTGCATAAATATTGTTTTCCAAGCCAAAAGCACTCAGCAATAAAAACGCACCAAAAATCCCGGTTGGTAAAGAAAGAATAACAGACATCGGCAAAAGGAAGCTTTCGTATTGTGCAGCTAAAACCAAATACACGAACACAAGGCAAATCAGGAAAATAAAAATGCCTTCGTTTCCTGCGTTTGCTTCATCTCTTGAAATACCTGCCCAATCAATATCATAGCCTCTTGGCAATTTTTCTTTTGCAGTTTCTTGAATGGCTTTTAACGATTCTCCACTACTGAAACCTGCTCTTGCTTCACCATTCAATTCAGCCGAAGGATACATATTATAACGAGTGATTTGGTCAACTCCATAGACTTTCTCTACTGTTATAAAAGCCGACATTGGAACCATTTCTCCATTGTCATTTTTTACATGAAGTTTCAAAATATCTTCGGGCATGGCACGATATTCTGGTAATGCCTGAACCATCACCTTATACATTTGACCAAAGCGGATAAAGTTGGTGGCGTATTCACTTCCTAAAAGTGTTTGCAAGGAACTCATTGCATTATTTACAGTAACGGCTTTCTGTGCTGCTTTGTCCATATCAATACGTAAAAGATATTGGGGGTAACTTGCATCAAAAATGGTAAAAGCACTGGCTATTTCTGGCCTGGCTTTCAAATCGGAAATAAATTGTTTTACAACAGTTTCCATTTTCTTGAAATCACCATTTCCCGTTTTGTCCAACAAACGTAACTCAAAACCACTTGCATTACCATAACCCGGTACGGCAGGTGGTGGAAAAAACTCAATCTGTGCATCTTTGATGTGTTGAGTTTTTCGTTCTAAAATTTCAACCACTTCTTCAACCGACTGTGTTCTTTTATCCCAAGGCTTTAAGTTTATAAGGCAAGTTCCATAAGTTGCACCTGTTCCGTCTGAAAGAATGTTAGTTCCTCCAAGTGTAGAAATACTTTCAATTGCATTAATACCATTGCTTGATCTTTGAATTTCATTTACAACCTCTTTTGTCCTCTCCAGGGTAGCACCTGATGGTGTTGTAATACTTGCATAAAAAGTTCCCTGATCTTCGTTTGGTATAAACCCAGAAGGCAATATCTTTCCTAAAAAGCCTGTACCTATGCAAAAAAACAATAACACTCCAAAGGTTACTACTCGCCTGTTGGTGATTTTATCCAATAGCCTTTTATATTTTTCTTCAAGGTTATTATACCAGTTATTAAAACTATCTAATAATCGTCCGAGCTTTGATCTTTGTTTTTGGCGTGAATGAGGATTTTTAAGAATAATAGCACACAATGCAGGTGTAAGTGTTAATGCAATAACTCCCGAAAGAACAATAGATATAGCCATTGTAAGTGAAAACTGACGATAGAAAATTCCCGAAGGACCGGACATAAAAGCAACAGGAATAAACACCGCAGTCATTACCAACGTAATGGCAATGATTGCTCCGCTGATTTCCTTCATAGCCAATTCGGTTGCCTTTTTTGCACCCATTTTTGAATGCTCCATTCTGGCATGAACTGCTTCTACTACTACAATTGCATTGTCCACCACAATACCAATGGCAAGAACTAAAGCGAAAAGGGTAATCAGATTTAATGAAAAACCAAAAAATTGAATAAAGAACAGAGTGCCTACAAGCGAAACAGGAACAGCGAGTACAGGAATTAAAGTGGAGCGCCAATCACCTAAAAAAATGAAAACAACGAATGTAACCAATAGAAGAGCTTCAATGAGTGTTTTGAATACTTCGTTAATTGAGGCATCCAAGAAACGGGAAACGTCATAACTTACTTCATAATCCATTCCTTTTAGAAACATAGTTTCTTTTATTTCAGCCAATCGTTTTTTTACGTTTGCAATTACTTCGCTTGCGTTTGAGCCGGGTAATTGTTTAAGCATTACAGCAGCACTGGGGTTACCATTCAACTTTGCTTCAACATCAAAATAAGCAGTTCCAAATTCTACATCTGCAATGTCTTTTATGCGTAGAGTTTGTCCCTCAACATTGGATTTAACAGGAATATTTTCATATTGTTCTTTAGTGTTAAATTTTCCTGTATATTTAATTGTATATTGAAGAGCCTGACCTTTCTTGTCTGAACTTTCACCAATCTTTCCGGGTGCAGCTTCTATGTTTTGCTCTTCCAAAACGTTTAATACATCATCAGTCGAAACATTGTAGGTTAACATTTTGTCGGGCTTCAACCATATTCGCATAGCATATTCTTTAGCTCCTAAAATATCAGCATATCCAACTCCTTTGATACGTTTTAACTCCGCAAGAATATTGATGTCAGTGAAGTTGTAGAGAAACTTTTCATCTATCGTGGTATCTGAACTATAAATATTAAGATACATCAATAAAGCATTTTCCTCCTTTGCAATAGCAACACCCGCTTTAATAACTTCTGAGGGTAATTCTGCAATAACATCCTGAACACGAGTCTGAACGTTTATTGCAGCTACATCAGGGTCTGTCCCGGTTTCAAACAGAATTTGAACCACACCCACACCATCGTTTCCTGCATCGGATGACATATATTTCATTCCCGGAACTCCATTAATAGCACGTTCAAGCGGAACAATTGCAGCTTTGGTAACTGCTTCCGCATTTGCTCCCGTATATTCTACCGTTACGTTTACTTCGGGCGGTGCAATATTAGGGAACTGTGTCATTGGCAAATTGAATAAAGCCAATAGACCTAACAATAAAATTATTAACGATATTACTATTGATAATACCGGACGGTGTATAAAGTTTCCTGTCATAATCTTAAAATTTTTAGTGATTTTTAAATTCAGATACCAGTGTAGTTACAGGTTCTATCTTATCTCCCTCTTTTACCTTTTGTATGCCTTCGTAAACAAATTTATCATTGGCAGATAATCCTGAAGACACCACATATAATTGAGACAAAAGAATAGAAGGGAGAATTTTACGAAGCCGCACCACATTATTTTTATCAACTACATAAACATAGATGTTCTCTTGGATTTCAAAAGTGGATTTCTGCGGAATTAGCAGAGCATTTTTAATTTTATTTTTTATTCTGACTTTGCCACTGGCTCCATGCTTTAAAAGAAAATCTGAATTAGGAAAACATGCTCTAAATGTAATAGTACCTGTATTCTTATTGATTTCTCCCCCAACAGCTTCAATGCCCCCTTCATAATTATGAATTTGATTATTCGCTAAAATCAATGAAATATCATTTTTTCTTTCAGAATCGTCCAAAGAAGTGAAGTTTAAATACTCTTTTTCAGATACATTGAAATAGGCATATACTTTCTTGTTATCAGACAGAGTAGTTAAAAGTGCGCCTTCGTCAATCAAGCTACCTGTTTTATTGGGGATTCTATCAATTACACCATTAAAGGGTGCTCTTATTTCTGTATAGGAAAGGCTCAATTCGGCACTAGCAACAGAAGATTTTGCTTCATCAATTTTTGCATTTAAAGCATCTAATTTGGATTGAGCTATTTCTACTTCTGTTTTGGAAACAATATTCTTTTCAGCAAGCGTTTTTGTATTATGTAAATCCAGTTCGGTTGCTTTTGCATCTGCAATAGCACTTTTGAGCATTGCTCTGGCTTTTGACAAATCTTCCTCGTATTCCTGTCGGCTAATGCTAAAAAGAATCTGTCCTTCTTTAACAGCCTGCCCCTCGTCAACATAAATTTTTTCTATATAACCTTTAATTCTGGCTCTTAATTCTACATGTTGCAAAGATTGTATGTCTGCAACATAATCATTGATATAAACGGTATCAGTTACCACAGGATTGATAACAGAAAATTTCTCCTGCTCATCATTTTTCTCTTTATCTGAGGTACACGCTGTTATAAATAAACAGGCATATACGCTCAGGCGTATAATTGTCTTTTTCATTGAAAATAATTTTATGAAATAAATATTCATGGAGAAGCTATCTCGCTAAACCATGTTTAATCCAATAGATTGGATTTATAAAAAAGAAGAAAGGAATTTAAGCCTCTGGAGGCTGGGGCACTATTTCAGCGTAAGGACTAGGATAAAAATGATCTTTGTAATTGGAGAATTTAACTTGTCCATGAATAGCTATTTGTTCGACAAGTTCAAATGAGGCTCGTGGAAAATAAAACTCTATTTTCTTCATGCCAAATGTAGTTCCATCCTGATCGTCTGGTTCTTCATGTTCGGCAATTGCGTTGTCAATGTGCAATACATTTTCTAATACAAACTCAACAACACTTTCAATATCATTCACACTAAGGTCTTCGGGAACATAATCGGGTTCCGTATCAGGGGTATCCACACTCACATTGAATATGTGCAATGCGAAAACAAAACAGATTATTCGCGATATGATATGATTTCTTAAATAGCGCATTGTATTTCGGATACAAAGATAACAGAAAAGAGTTTCTAATAGTTATTAAAGATCATTATATCCATTAAAAGTCGTAGATATATTCGGTCATTACGCTTTTATCAGGCTAAAAGTAAAAGCGATCTTTATTTAACTCGCTTTCATAGACCACGTACTTAAAATAAACAAAAAAAGCCGACACATTATGTATCGGCTTTAGTAGCCTACGGGTTGCAAATATCGAACTTTTTAGATGATTTTAAAGAGCTTAGAATCTTGATGAATTATTTTTGGAAAGTGAACATGTTTTAACAAAATGTTCATTTTTATAAAAAAAATGAACAAATCGTTTGTTTATTTCTGAAATTGAACATATTTTTGCCATGTGTCCAATTTAATTGAAAAAATGAACAAATTTAAAAATATAGAATTTGATCGAAATATACCTTATAATGATTTGCCTGATTTGCCACCAGATGAAAATGTAATTGATAAAGAGATTTTAATAAAATGGGGACTAGCCTCAAGAGCATTAGCAGAGCTAAATAAAAACATCATGCGAATCCCCAATCCGTTAATGTTGGTAAATACTATTTCTTTGCAGGAAGCTCAAAGCTCTACTGCTATTGAAAATATTTTTACTACCGAAGATGAATTATATAAGGCGGTGTCAGATACAGTAAAAGAGGAGTTAGCAAATCCAGCAACTAAAGAAGTTTTAAGATATAGGGAGGCATTGTGGGGAGGATACAGCACCTTAATAAAAAAGAAAAAATTCGATAAATCAGTTGCCATAAAAATATTTCAGCAAATTAAAAATACAAAGCAAGGTATTCGTCCTCCTCCATCGCAAGTTGTAATAAAGAGGGGCCAAAGCGAATTTAAGCCCGGAGAAGTTATTTATACCCCGCCTAGGGGATTGGGAATTGTTGAGTATAAAATGGATAATTTGTTTGATTTTTTAAACAAAACAAACAAATTCGATCCTTTACTAAAAATGGCTATTGCTCATTATCAATTTGAAGCGATACATCCTTTTACTGATGGAAATGGTAGAACAGGGCGAATTTTAAATCTACTGTATTTAGTTGATCAGAAACTATTATCTCACCCAGTTCTTTATTTGAGTAAATATATTATTACTCATAAAGATGATTACTATCATCACTTGTCGGGAGTTACTCAGAGAGGCGCATGGAAGCCTTGGTTGTTGTTTATGCTAAATGCTGTAGAAGGGACCGCTCAAATAACTAATCAAAAAATTGATGAGATTTTGGCACAAATGGAATCAACTTACAAATATGCTAATGCCAAATTGAAATGGTATTCTTATGAATTAAATCAAGCACTGTTTTCGCAGCCTTACATGAAACAAAAATTGGTTGGAGAAATAACAGGTGCACGAAGTAGAACTACGCTCACTAAATATATGCTTCAGTTAACTGAGTTGGGCATACTATCTGCACAAGAAGATGGAAGGGAAGTTTTCTATATAAATAATGACCTAATAAGAATACTACAGTTTTAATATTAGTTTACAAATAGTTCGATAATTCAAGATACAGGTTCGTTTTATCGAACAAAAAGCCGCTGATTTTCAGCGGCTTTCACTAAAGTAGCGGGGACCGGACTCGAACCGATGACCTTTGGGTTATGAGCCCAACGAGCTACCAACTGCTCCACCCCGCAATATATCTTTGGTACTTACGAAATCTAAAGATCAAAAGCTTTGAAGGCTTTTAAAATTGCTGTGCAAAGATATATTTAGTTTCTTTGTACTGCAAATATCTTATCAACAAATTTTCAGATGGCGCATAAGGCCGGTTTTGTGAATATTATAGGGAGTCCCAATGTTGGAAAATCAACGTTAATGAACGCTTTGGTAGGTGAACGCATTTCTATTATTACCTCAAAAGCCCAAACTACCCGGCATCGGATCATGGGTATTGTGAATGGTGAAGATTTTCAGATCGTATATTCTGATACTCCGGGTGTACTAAAGCCCAATTATAAGCTACAGGAATCAATGATGGAATTTGTGCATACTGCTTTAACGGATGCCGATATTATTTTATTTGTTACCGATATTTATGAAGATATTAAGATCGAAGAGAAGATTTTAAATAAAATTAAAAATGCAGGTGCAAAAGTATTGTTGCTAGTAAACAAAATAGACCTTGCAACACAGGAAAAACTGGAAGAGAAAGTCAATTATTGGAAAAATGAAGTTCCTAATTCTGAAGTCATACCTGTATCAGCTTTAGAAAAATTCAATATAAATTATATTTTTGACAGGATCATTGCTTTACTGCCTGAAGGACCTGCATATTATGACAAGGATCAACTTACAGACAAACCTGAAAAATTTTTTGTATCTGAGATCATCCGTGAAAAAATACTTAAGAATTATAAGAAGGAAATTCCTTACTCTGTAGAAGTAGTAGTAGAATCATTTAAAGATGAAGAAACGATCATAAAAATTAGAGCGGAGATCATGGTTGTCCGTGATTCTCAAAAAGGTATCATTATCGGACATCAGGGAAAAGCATTAAAAAAAGTAGGTACAGAAGCCCGTAAGGATATGGAAGATTTTTTTCAAAAAAAAATATTTCTTGAACTCTTCGTAAAGGTAAATAAAGACTGGCGGGATAATGATAACCAGTTAAAACGATTTGGTTATTTGAATTAGTGAAACAACAAAGCCGCCCGAATTCGTGCGGCTTTGTTGTTTATAACCTATCTTTTACATTATGCAGAATCACGCATAGATTTTACCAGGTCATGATT
>JBQTHQ010000152.1:0-5470 GCA_052389695.1 Bacteroidota bacterium
TACTGATATTAGTAACGCAATTCAATTCTGTAGGAAAGCCATTTATTATTTTAACGGAAATTTTCTTTAGCATCATCGGAGTATTATTAGGAACCGCAATTTTTAAAATGGATATGAGTATAGTAATGACCGGCATTGGAATCGTAGCATTAGCGGGTATTGTGGTGAGGAATGGAATATTACTTATTGAGTTTGCCGAAAAGGAACGGGAGGAAGGCATGGGTTTATGGGATGCAACTTTGGAAGCGGGACGTACGCGTATGACCCCGGTGATCTTAACAGCTACCGCGGCGATACTTGGTTTAATTCCTTTGGCTGTTGGATTGAACATCGATTTTGAATCCTTGCTTTCAACCGGCAATCCACATATTTATTTTGGTGGTGATAACGTAGTATTCTGGGGGCCGCTTTCCTGGACCATGATCTTTGGTTTAGGATTCGCTACTTTTCTTACCTTGTTATTGGTACCTGCCATGTACCTGATCGCTGAACGGTTGAAACGTAAATCGGAAATTATTTTAAAACATTTTGATTTACCAGGTTCAATGATGTATATCCCATTTTTTATAATGGTCTGCCAGATCATTTTAAAAGTACAAGGTAAAAAATTAGATTACGGCAACTTAGATCATTAAGTTTATGGGAGCTGTTGTGTTTTTTAGTTTGGGATTATTGATCCTATTGAGGCCGTGATTCTAAAAACTCCGCTTGAACTGACAACACAGGGGTACTTTTGTGCAACTATTTAAATAATTCCGTGAAGTGATTTCCCTTTTACTCCCAAAGCATCTACCCGTTTTTCAATTTCAGGATCTTTGATCAATGGTGGAGCATGATGAGGTTTAATACGCGCATCTATAATTAATGAACCTTTGCAACCCCAGTGCTTGTTCTCAATAAAGCTATTGATGCCATGTACATCGTGTGATGGATTACTGCGGGTGAAGGTTACCCATAGGAAGTTGTTAAGAGTTTGAGAAACAAATTGGCTGTCATCACAGATAATAATTAAAGGAAAAGATGTGAGATGTGAGATGTGAGACGTGAGATGTAAAAATTGAGTAGTTGTTGTTTCTTCATCAATGTACTTATTTGCTTCAACTGCAATTACCCCCGGTATTACAACTTTAGGATTACGGAAACCATCCGGTAAATTTAATTCTCCCAATTCTGTTCCCAGCTCTCTTAATTTATTTCCTGCTGCAGCAATGACCAATTTACTTCCGCTGTTCAGATCCGTTCCGCTATAATCTAATGTATCAATTGTAGTTCGAGTATGAAAGTGAAGGTCTCGGCTCCAATCAACCCGTTCCAGCGCATGTTTCAAATAATTTTTTATATCATTTGTTTTTAATGAAGGATCATCTTCACCTGCAATAATGAATAAGTATTTTGCTAAACTTAATTGTCCTTTCCCTAAAATATGATTGGCTATTGTTAAAATTTCCTGTGGTTTGCGTTCGTTATTATAAGGAGTATACCGCTCGCTGCCGATGGCTAATAAAAGAGGGTGAACACCTGCTGCATCAACAGCATTTATTTCTTTAAGGCCCGGAATTTCTTTCGGCATTGCCGCACCTGTTATTTCATGTATCAATGCACCAAAGCTGGTGTCTTCCTGTGGCGGACGGCCCACCACTGTAAATGGCCATATTGCATTGTTGCGATGAAATACTTTGTGAACGCGCATCAATGGAAAATCATGTTTTAAACTGTAATATCCTAAATGGTCCCCAAAAGGCCCTTCGGGTTTATTTTCATTTGGATGCACTTCTCCTGTGATCACAAAATCAGCATCCGATGCAATGCAAAAACCATCATTGTATGAATAACGAATTCTTCTGTTGCCAAGCGCACCTGCAAATGTTAATTCGCTCATTCCTTCGGGCAAAGGCATTACACCGCCTAATGTAAGGGATGGCGGTCCGCCAACAAATATGCTTACTTTCAATGGCTGTCCTTTGGCGTTTGATTTTGTTTGATGCACTCCGATACCCCGGTGCAACTGATAATGCAAGCCAACTTCTTTATCGGGAATATAATTATTGCCATTCAATTGAATACGGTACATTCCGAGATTGGAATTCATAATACCCGGTTTGTCAATATCTTCAGTATATACAAGGGGCAACGTAACGAAAGCTCCACCGTCATTTGGCCAGCATTTAATTTGCGGCAGTTTTGAAATAGTGGTTTGATTTTGCAGAACCGGATCATTGAATCTTGACCTTTTAGGTAATGCTGAAAATGCGGTAAGGCCCACATTTGCATATTTTAAAGGGTGCCTGATCGCCTCCAGTGGATCATTTTTTAATTCAATGAGCGTTTTTATTTTTTCTATGGTATCCCTGAAAATAAATTTACTGCGTTCCAATGAACCATATAAATTGGATGTTGCTTTGAATTTACATCCTTTAATATTTTCAAATAAAATAGCAGGACCTTTATTTTCAAACACACGTAAATGAATGGCTGCCATTTCCAATTCGGAGCTTACTTCTTCTTTCACACGAATTAAATGACCGTGTTTTTCCAGATCACCAATACATTCCTGCGTGCTTTTATATCCCATAAATTATATTTTTTTTGCGCGCACACTTTCTCGACAGGCTCGAAATGACAACGCGCAGGTCACTTCGAGTAGTGAGTCCCGTCCCGATGTTTCGGGATTCGGGATGAGCGTATCGGGAAGTGAGGGTGTGGGCTTGCATGTAATTATAAAATTTTAATGAGCAACAATAAATTTATTTTTTGCGATCAGCGCATCTTTTACTTTGATCGAAATAAAATAAACGCCGTTGCTGTAGGTGGAGGTATTCAGGTGTAAGATATCTTGTTGAGGATTGATCTTCTCTTTGTAAACGATCTTTCCGGAAGTGTCCGTAACAAATATAAAAGCATTGTTCGGTATTTTCAGGATGGATGCATACAGATCTACTAAGAGCATGTCATTAGTAGGGTTAGGGAATATTCTGATCTCAGACGCAGCACTTGTATGATGTTTTTGGATTCCTAAAATATAATCTTTCATGGCAAAAGCATATTCTCCCAATTGCAGTGAATCAATGGTTATAAAGCCCGCTTTATTATTATTATTTCCGAGATAATTTTTTGTATAATAAGGATAATGATACCATTCGCTGCCTGCATTTTTTCGATACATTAATACCAGGCTGTCCTCGTATGTATTGATCAGATTATTATCAAGCCAAAAATTTCCTGTAAAGCTACTTGTTCCTCCCTGGTAATTGAGGGTTGCTTTTGCTTTAAAATTTCCTGGCAAAATTCCATCCACTTTCCAGTAATGATTAGGAGACATGCGGTAAGGAATACAACACGACTTAAAAGCATCAGGCGCAGTGTAGTTATGTTCTACACGAACAAATGCAGAATCAGATATATTCAAAACAGTGATCGTCATTTTAGTATTTGAAAAAGTATTACCACCGGTTGTTTTTATTTTTTTGTATTCCGGTGCAATAGCATCAGAAATTTTTTCACCCATGTTAACGGCAACAAATACCGGATTGAAAGGAACAGTGAAATTGAAGGATGCATTAGTTCCTGTCATAATAAATTGTTGTATTTGCTCTGTCCAGTTGGCCGCTTTAAAAGTAATTTCCAGTGGAACATTGGTATAATGATTTGGAGCGCCGGTCAATTTTTGTTTTACATATACAGTAACATTATAATTTGGTCCGTTTGGCGTTACAAGAAATGAATCAATGGAAAAATGGGTCCATCCCGGATTAAACACCCAGTCATTAAAAAAGTTGGTCATGTCCATTCCGCTTGCGGCAGTAAGTGCATTTCTGAAATCAGCGCTGGAAACATCTTTGTAATTATTTTGTGCCAGGTATGTTTTAACAGAATAAAAAAATAAGCTGTCGCCCATATAACCACGCATCGTATGGGCTACATCAGCGCCTTTATCATATACATGCCTGCCATAGGTATAAGCAAAAGGAATATTAGAAAGCGTTAGATAACCGCCTTCTTCTACATGGTTAAATTGTAAATTATTCTGGTGATTACTTCTGACAGCACTGATATAATTAGTATAGCCGCTCAATGCTTCAGTAAATAAAAATTCACAGTAATGCGCCCAGCCTTCGTTGAGCCACATGTCTTCCTGAGTGCGGCAGGTAGCCAGGTCACCAAACCAGTGATGGGATAACTCATGTGCATATAAAGTTTGGTATGTTAAACTACCGGTTGCAAATGATCTTGGATATGCAATATTGGTGGCATGTTCCATAGCGCCCGAACTGAAAGGTACCATAGTGTATCCTACACGGTTCCATTTATAAGCGCCAAAATGATTTTCGTAAGTTGATAAAGCGAGATTCAAATTAATAAATGAATTTTTTATTCCGATAGTATCAGCGGCAGCGGCAGCAATTACAATTGGAACAGCGCCGTTGATGCCATTGTAGGTCTGATTGATCTCTGTATAATTCGCGACTGCAACAGAAGCGAGATAAGTTGGAATTTCCTGTTCCATGATCCATCTGCGGGTACGATCACCGTTGCCATCTGTAGTGTCTTTGGCGAGGTATCCATTGCAATAAGAAATTTTTCCGCCATTTGTAGTGATGTTAAATTCATATTTTGAACGTTCTACGAAATTATCGAAACAGGGAAACCAAACTCTCCCGTACACATGCGGATTGGCTTGGAAACCTACTCCTAAATTGTATGCATAACCACTTTGAAAATAAAATCCACCCCAGTTGGATGCATCAATTTTGGGCGTGCCGCGATAATAAACGGTAACAGTTGTTGTATCATTTATATTGTATGTGCCGGGTAAATTGACACGAAGTAAAGTATCGTTGTAGGAATAAGTGAGATTGATTGTGCCACTCTCAATAGAATCGATCGTCAGCTTTAAAAGATCCACGCTTAGTTTGGTTACTCCATTGATCTTAGGAGTAAATTTTATTTGAGTGTTACCCCGGATAGTATTAGTAGTAAAATCGGTGATATTTAAGTTGATAGTGTATTTTAAAACATTGATGGTATCACTGCGTAAATTGTTGGCATTGACCTTTGTGGAAAAGAATAGGAAGGTAAGTAAAATGCTGACAATGTATTTTTTCATTTAAATTAAAATATGATTGTATGAAGAAGCTATTTTTTTTCTTCAAACATTTTTTTAATTGCTCCAAGATAAAAGGCATCCCAGCCATCGGAAATATTATTTACAGATTTCTCCGGAACTTCTTCATGGAGCAGATCAACAATGGTTTTTTTTCCTTTTGTTTTCAATGTAAAAGTTACTTTGGATGGTTTTTCCCATTGATCATAACACCATTCCTGAACTAATTTTTTATTTTTTACAACTTCCAAATTAGTACCGAACATTTGTCCACCCCATAACGAAAATTTAGCACCTACTTCAGGTCCCATTTTTGCTTCGTCCTGCGACCAGTTTTGGATGATCTCAGGATTAACCAATGCCTCAAAC
>JBQTHQ010000153.1:0-34765 GCA_052389695.1 Bacteroidota bacterium
TTTGCCCCTGAAAATCTGGAAAAATTAAAACCTGAAGTGACAACTTCCGCAACATAGTGTTTATGCTCTTTTTTTACCAGCTTAATGATACGCTCACGATCTTTTTTCTTTTCCTCTGAATCAGCATAGGAAGTGGAATTAAATAAACACAATCCCCGTAAATTTTCAGGGAATAATTCCGCAAAAGCCAATGCCGTATATCCACCCATGGAATGCCCTGCGATCACATAACGCCTTACACCTACTTTATCCAATACAGCTTTTACACTTTGTGCCAGTAATTCCATGCTATGGTAATAGCCAATGCCAGGAGTTTCACCATGTCCGGGCAGGTCAATTGCAATAACACGAAATTTTTTGGATAATTTTTTTACTGTTTCTATCCACAATTCATGTGAACCTAAAAAGCCATGCAATAAAACTATTACACGGCCTTTTCCTGTATCACTGTAACGTACTTTTACTTTTTTGAATTCAGCGTAATGCATATTTGGAGAATTTCCTGGAATCTATTCCTCAAATTTACATTTATTTTACTACAGTTAATGCGCCTGTATATCTATATTCCTCGCCATTATTCAATAGTGCTTTTATTTTATAAACATAAGTCCCGGATTCAACGGGATTTCCTTTACAGGTTCCATTCCAGCTCCCATTTTTATCATTTGATTCAAATAGTTTATTACCCCATCGGTCAAAAATTAACATGTGAACATTCTTTATCTCATTTCCCTGCACCAGGAATTCATCATTTAGTCCGTCATTGTTAGGTGAAAAAGCAGTTGGAATATATAAGGTGTATACATTTTTAACATCTACAAAAACACTATCGATATTTGAACAGCCATTTGCATCGGTAACGATAACATAAAAATATTGTGGTTGATCGATTGTAACAACAGGCTCCTTACAGTCGGTACAACTTAAACCGAAAGCCGGGTACCATAAATAAGTGCTTCCTTGGCTTGATTTTAAATTTACAGATTCTCCTAAAAGCATAGTAAAGTCGGGTCCGGCATTCACATTTGGAAGTTGATTGACTGTTACTTTTATATTTTGAGATACAGTTGCACAGGTATTGGTTGTTTCCACAGTATAAATTTTAGTTTCCTGGGGTGAAATATAAATATCATTGGCTGTTTCTCCGGTACTCCAGATCAGATTTCCAACACTGCTGTTCGCATTTAAATGAGCTGTGTCATCAATACATATTGCTGTATTTCCACTAGTGGTAAGTATAGGAAGCGAGATTATTGTTAGCTCAAAAGTTCCGACATTGCTTTTACAATATCCGTTCATAACATGCAGGCTATATATTCCAGCGTTTGTAGTTGTAATGTTCGCATAAGAAGGATTTACCAGGTTGGAGCTAAAGCCTGATGGACCTGTCCAAAAGTAAGAATGCCCAGGCAAATCAGTTGCTGATAAATTCAATATGCTTCCTTCGCAAAGTGCAGTATCTGAATTTAATAAAGGCGAAGAGATGGCAGGTAGAATAATTATTTGCAGCGTGTCTTTTTTGCTTTTACAACCATTGATACCCATAGATTCTACGATTAGGGTTGTATTTTGATTTACCTGACTGATCGGATAATTTATACCTGTATGCAATAATATAAGTTGGCTATCATACCAATTTATAGTTAGACTGGGGTCGCTTGTTGCGGTTAGTGTTAGCGGGCTGTTGGTACATACAGATGTATCCGGTAATATAAGTGTAACTGGTGCCGGTAATACGATTACGTTTACAGTATCTGAAGTGGCTTTACATCCTATGGAATCAGTATAGATATAATAATATTGCCCTGCTTGTGTAATGGTTTGTTCAGTCAAAGCGATGTTATTATTCCATAAATAAGATCCAAAAAGTGAATCGGTTTTAAGAAGTACAGAATCATATTGACAAATGGTATAGCTGCTGTTTGAAAATGTTTTCAGTTGAATGTCATGTACAAAAATATTTATACTATCGCCTATACTGTTGCAGCTGTTGTTGGAAGCATATACTCTGTAATTTCCTGTATTTGCGGTTGTTGCCGGATGAATGGTTAGTTTGGCCGCATTAACATTGTTGACTCCGGGTCCGTTCCACGTATAATTTATTCCGTTAATTGGATTTTGAATTTGCAATACAATACTGTCTCCGGCACAGACGTAATTCTTTGCTATAATAAAAGGCTTTTTCGATGCCGGATGTACTGTTATTTTTACAGGAACACGTTCACTGAAACAATTTCCATTTGTTGTTGCTGCAAAAAGGATGGTGTCATTTTGTTTGATATTTACTGTTATGGATTGCCCTGTCGCAATTAAATTGCCTCCAAAAAATTGGTCATACCAAGCGACAGTTCCTGAAGCATTTACAGTAAGTGTAACAGAACTTTCTGCACAAACTGCGGTGTCTTTTATTGTGGGCGCTGTGATGGTTGGATAAGAAAAAATAGTGATACTGTCGCCACTTAAACAGCCCTGGTCGTTATAAGCTTGCACATAAAATGTACCCCCTCCTGTTGTAACGAAAGCTGCTCCTTCTTCCTGTGATGGATACCATTTGTATTTTACATATCCGGTAGAAGCAATTAGTACAATTGTATCGTTTGTACAAACTGTATCCGGACCAGTATAAATAATACTAACTGGAGTCCCTGCTGAATTGTTTATATTAATATTTGCCAGTGTAGTGATATTGCAAAAATTCACACTTACTGAATATATTCCGGCTGAATTTACAACTTGGGAAAAACTGTTTCCATTAAAAGGAGGCCCCCATGTTACCAGTGCAGTTTCATTGCTTTCTACACTTATCAATACAGACCCGTTTGCGCATAAGCTTGTTCCGGGAAAAGCATCCAGATAAGGAGTACTGTATTCTTTTACTTCTGCCATATCCGATACAAGAGAACATCCTGTGCCAGAAATAAATGTATAGTAATATATTCCGGGAGTACTCACCCATACAGTTTGTGAAGTTGAAATTATATTTCCTGTCGGTCCGTACCATATATAATTTCCACCAGTTTCGGCACTGAGTAATACAGAATCGAATGGACAGATCACTCCATGTGACGGATTCATAGTTACAATGGGTGCGGGTATAGAATTTAATGTAAATTTGGTTGTTTCTTTTTTCCAGCAACCAAGCACAGGATCAATCGTGGTTGATGTTATGGAATAAATTCCTAGTGTATTTACATACGCAGAATCATTTTCAGGAGTATTGATCTGGACTATACCCGGGCCACTCCATACATAATTATCGCCCCCGCTTGCTTTTAATATTACTGTGTCGCCCGGACAAAAAAATGAATCACCACTAATTACAGGAATATTTGACGGAGGTTCATGCACATCCAGATAAAAATTACGGTTAACAGAACCAAATACGCTTCCGTCTAAGGGATTTAAAATATATGCTGTTGCAATACAGTTACCGCTTGAATCAGCTTTAAATTTTTGTTTGTGTTCACCAAATGTATTTGTAAAAGAAAGATAAGGATCAAAAGAATATCCGCCTGTAATATCCCAAGTAACAAATGTGTTTAAAATAGTACCTATATTATTACTGAATAATGTGCTATCCACTACTTGCATTTCGAAATAATCATTCTTACATACTGTTACGGTGTCCGTTGTATTGAATACACTATCAGTAAATATTATTTGTGGGACAAATAAATTCAGGTTATTACAATTTCCATTTCCACCTGGCCCCCAGATCATCAGTTCCACACAATTATAATTTGTGCATAAACCTTTTGCACTTGTTGTTATAATTGAATACACGCCTGCTTGGGAAGCATATATTGTATCTGTTGTGCTTTTAGTTCCATCCGGAAGTGTCCATTCAAATGTACATCCAACTCCAATATTGGAAGCAGCAAAGATGGCTGTACTTCCTGTAAAAATTACTGCTTTTTTGAGGCATGTCCGGATAGGAATTGCCTCCAGCATAAATGCATCATATACATTTATTATAGGCAAGGCAGGTGTTGGGTCTATCTGTACATAAAATGAATCCACGAAATTTCTGCAATTATCAACATATCCATAATTTATGTAATGCCATCCTGAAGTAGTCAGCCATGAACTATCATTATTTATTCCGTTTGACCAGTTGTAAACCCATTCAGGAGCCTGTAAACTATCTGTGGTAGTTGGTGTTATAACAAACACTAAAACTTTGTCACATCCTTTGATTGTATCAATGGAAGGAAAGCGAGCAGGCATTAAAGTGTCCAGTACGCA
Organism: Bacteroidota bacterium; assembly: GCA_052389695.1. GTDB lineage: Bacteria > Bacteroidota > Bacteroidia > 2-12-FULL-35-15 > 2-12-FULL-35-15 > 2-12-FULL-35-15. The sequence goes on from JBQTHQ010000153.1 coordinate 4,246, forward strand.
TGTTCCATTTATTCTTTTAAAATAATCATACAAAGGACAATTCAAATCAGTTGGCCTTGCGATCAAAATATCTTTATTCCCCCAACCTTTTTGAGTCATAAAATTTCCATACAAATTGTTTCCGCAAATAGCAGATCCTGAATTTGTATTATAAGTAAGAAGATTATTCTTATGTGTAACAAAATTTGTTCCCGCAGCAGCATTAAAATTCTTGGTGTAACTTCCCGCAAAAACCGGTTGATTATTGTAATGAATACTTAATGAAGTAGGATAATCATCACCTATTCCTCCATATTGTTTTTCCCAAGTTCGTTGTAATAAGCTGTCATATTTAATTACATACACATCCCTGTAACCTACACTATAAAACACACCATTTCCATGTGCGTTTGAAAAAGGACTGAAGGAACATTTAAAATATCCGGTAGTGTACACATTATTTTGAGCATCAATACAGATACCCCTGGATGATAAAGCATTATCACTTCCTTCACTTGCTCCTGAAATAAAATTGCCTGTTGATTTTTGAATTTTTAAAGCAAACACTTTATTCGGATAAGAATTGCTCATATAATTATTTGGTTTACCAATGTAAACCAATGTTCCTTGAAAATCTCCGGTCAACCATAAATTATTGCCGGAAATTTTCATATCATATATCATAAACTGGGTTGCTAATAAACGTTTGAACCAGGTTTCATTTCCTGTACTATCAAACATCATTATAAACCCTGCATTGAATGCATTGTTATTATAGGTATTGGAGAAAGTTAAAGTATCAGAGAACTGCCCGCATGCATAAATATTTGACCGATCATCGGTCATTACTTTTAAGATCCGATCATCATAAATAGCTGCACCTTGCTTTGCCCAAGTGACATTTCCAGCCGAATTGGTTTTAAATAGTATCGCATCATATGATGGAAGACCTCCGTTCAGTGGCATTGAGTCTGGGTAATTCATTGAGGTAAACGGAAAATTTCCAAATTGTGAAACTCCTTTAAACTGTCCGGCTATTATAATACTTCCGTTTGCATCTACACTTATATCGTTTGCCAAGTCAGTATCAGCCCCGCCATAATTTTGTGCCCATATGAAAGCTCCATTATTATCAAACTTGGCAATAAATATATCTTGTGAAGAGCCTGTGGAGGTAAGTGATATGGAACCGAATTGAGAGGTTCCTCTGAAAACCCCTGTAATAAATATTTCCCCTGATGAATTTACAGAAATCCCTGTCGCTCTTTCATCCATCGCTCCCCCGGCTGTTACTACCCATAAAAATTTTACGAGAGAATCTTGTTTTGCAATAAATACATCGCTCATTCCTGATGAGCTAACGATGCTGTTATCAAATCGTGCCGACTGGCTGAAATACCCCGTTGAATAAATATTTCCCTGGATATCATGAACAACATCTAAGGCTTCATCATTTGCATTACTACCAGCGCCCTGTATCCAATTTTTTTGAGCAAATACAAATGTTCCAAAAATTATATTGCTTGTTACAAGCAATATAAACAACGTAGTTTTTTTTCTCATAATTAGATGTTTTCATGATCAGGGATGTTTCGAAAAATATCTTCTTAAGGCTAAATACGGGTAAATAAAAATACATTGAACAGAGAACTACTGAACGGTAGGTAATGGAATTTAAAAGGAGGTTTTGGAAGGATTATAGGTTTTTTAATAAAATGAGTCCCAAATAAGAGGAAGAACTACAATATTTATGTGTGTTTTACATCTTAAATCAGCACATTAACAGCCATCAATTTTTCGATCTCATCAGCTTCAATAGGAATATTTCTCATCAGGTCGACCGGCCCGCTTGCCGTTACTAAAATGTCATTCTCTAAACGGATCCCTAAATTTTCTTCCGGAATATAAATACCCGGTTCACAGGTAAACACCATTCCTGCTTCCAGCTTACGATTAAAATCACCAACATCATGAACATCCAATCCCATGAAATGGGAAGTGCCATGCATGAAATATTTTTTGTAAGCAGGCAATTCAGGATTTTGTTTTTTAATATCATCGGTTGTAAGTAAGCCTAATCCTATTAATTCATTCTCCATTAATTGTCCAACAGCTTTATGGTATTCGGGGATCGTATTTCCAACGGTGAGCATTTTTATGGCAGCACGCATCACACGTAATACCGCATTGTACACTTCTTTTTGACGGGTTGTAAATTTTCCGCTTACTGGTAAACAGCGGGTAAGATCACTTGCATAATTTCCGTATTCAGCCGCAACATCCAGTAATAAAACATCTCCTGCTTTACATTCTTTATTGTTATCCACATAGTGCAGCACACAAGCATTTTTACCTGATGCAATAATAGGCCCGTATGCAAATCCGCGTGAACGGTTACGGATAAATTCATGAATTAATTCCGCCTCAATTTCATATTCCATCACACCGGGTTTTACAAAATCCAATAACCTGCGGAATCCTTTTTCAGTAATATTACAAGCCTGTTGGATCGCATCAATTTCGGGTTGTGATTTAATAGCACGGATCTTGTGCATGATAGGAGCGGAGCGCTCAATTTTATGTAATGGATATTTTGCAACGATGCTTTTATTAAAACGCATCTGGGCTGTTTCGGTATCAATATATCTGCGGCTATGTTCGTTGCTGTTCAGATATATATGTTCTGCCTGCAGCATAATTGGTTTAATTACCTGTTCAAAATGAGAAGCCCAGTGTACATTTTTAACACCTGATGTTTGTGTTGCCTGCTCTTTAGTAAGTTTAGCTCCTTCCCATATAGCAATAGTTTCATTGGTTTCACGAACAAATAAAATTTCCTTATGGGATTTAGTCACCGCATCCGGATAAATAAGTAAAATGGTTTCTTCCTGGTCAACACCCGATAAATAAAACAGGTCGGCATTTTGTACAAAGCCCATGGAGCCATCTGCATTGGTAGGCATAATATCATTGCTCACAAATAATGCAATGGAATTTGGTTTTAAACTTGCTGCAAAACGTTTACGATTTTCAATAAATAATTTTGAGTCAAATGCTTCGTATTTCATGTAATGGTTTTTTAAAATAGATAGCCAAAGTTAATAAAAATGTCAGGCTAATAAAGCATTATTTAATGAATGGTTTTAATGCTGTACAATAACTTTTGAATAATAAATTTTATTGCCTGTAAGAATGCGGATGTTGTATATACCATTCGCAAGGTCAATTGAATTGATGCTGATGGAGTTATTAGTTGTTTCTTCTTTTTGAATGATACGTCCTGTAATATCCATTATTTCTATAGTTGTAGGAAAATTGTTTAATCGCTCAATTGTAAAATTGATGAATTGATCAGCAGGATTAGGATAGAAATTTATTTTTTCTGCGCTCACATTTTCTCTGGTATTGGTAGGATTATCAATTTTCCAGGTTTCTTTGATGCGGTTATTGTTATTATCCACTCCTGTAGTATAATAAATTGTGGAACTATTATTAAAACAAATTCCTCCTCTTCTTCCTAACGCCGGAATGGAGTTTAGTTGCTGCCAGTTTAATGTATCCAAATTTATACGCCACATATCATTATAATTAATTGCGAATGAATCTAATCCCGCAAGAAACACCAGGTCATTTGATAAAGAAAGCATGGAAGTATAAATTCGTCCTATCCCGGGAAATGTTGTTACCTGCATCCAGGAATCAGTTAAAGGGTTGTACTCAAATAATTCATTGCAGTAACGATTGTTTTCATCCATTCCGAAAAGTAAATAACCTTTATTGTTTTGTTCAGCAGATGCAGCTCGCCAGCGGGCGCCAAAAGGCAGATCATTTTTTTGTTGCCAGGAATCGTTAATGATGTCATAGGCCCATACTTCTTTTATTGATTTCGCCGTTGAAGTTCTTCCACCGATGAAATAAGCAATTCCATTGATCACAAAATAGGCGCAACCCATGCGTCCTGAACCCGGCAATGGTGTTTTTGCTACCCAAGTATTAAGCATGGTGTTGTAACACCACATATCATTTAAATAAGTACTTCCATTAATTCCTCCAAACAGATACCCGAAATTGGCGGAGGAAAAGGAAGAAGCATATTGACGTTCCGCTCCTACGGGCATAGAGGCAAGGGTGTCCCAGCTATCTGTATTCATATCCAGCGAATAAAAATCACCAACGGAGATCCAGCCGGGTATTTGTCCGGCACCACAATACGCTTTATTACCAATAACAAAAGCAGCACCGTCATCACGTTCGGTAGAAGGAAAGTCAACAATTTGTTGCCAGGTTTGGGAGGATAAAGGCGTGTAGAAAATAAAAAATAAAAAACGTAAGAAATTGGTTTTGTAATAATTTTTCATTTACTGATAAACAATTTTGTCAATTTTAATTTCCCTGTCTTCATCCATTACTTTTATAAAATAGATACCCCTGGGTTTTGTTGAAATATCAATAATAGAAGTTTCGTTTGTTAATTCTTCTTGTTGAATAAATTTACCTGACATATCATAGATTAAAACGGAATTATATCGATCTAAGTTCACATTATCAATGGATAATTTAAATATTCCATTATTGGGATTAGGATATAAAGTAATTAAACTTTTATTAAGATCAATAATCGAAGTAGTAGTTGTGCTGTTGTATATTACAGTTCGACTGGCAAGTGTAGATGACGAACCAGCATTTATTTTATATACGCCTGATTTTTTTGCAACATATGATAGTTGGGTTGCACCTTCAATTAAAGTGTCATTTCTATACCATAGAAAACTTTCATTTCCTGTAAAAGTATAACAAAAAGGATCACTAATAAGAGTAAGGGTAATACTGTCTCCGGGATATAGAGGAGTTATATTATCAACACCAATAAAGCGGCTACAGCCCGCTTTTGCTGAAAACGAAAGTATTAGACTAATTCCACAAATTAATAGTAGTTTTTTCATGCCTGTGAGATTAACGTAAAAATTGACCTTTTAGTCTGCGAGCCGAATGATTAAATTCCTCCTAAAATATTTGCCCGAATACCCTTTTTTAGGTATTTTTGTATAGGATTTAGAATTAATCTAAATAAGAATAATAATTAACTAACTCATTTTCAATAATATACAAAATGATAACAGTTTCAGAGAACGCAAAACAACATGCGTTAAATCTTATAAAACAAGAAAACCACCCCGAAGGTACATTTATCCGGGTTGGTGTTGATGGAGGAGGTTGTTCAGGACTTTCTTACAAATTAGAATTTGATCATACTATAAAAGAAGGAGATCAGGTTTTTGAAGACAAAGGCATTAAAATAGCAGTCGATAAAAAAAGTTTTTTATACCTGATCGGTACCGAGTTGGATTATACAGGAGGATTAAACGGCAAAGGTTTTGTTTTTATTAATCCAAACGCTTCACGCACCTGTGGTTGTGGTGAATCATTTTCAGTTTAAGGTTGTAAAGTCCAAAGTCCAATGTTGTCAACATTAACTTATGACTTATAACTTATAACTTACAACTTAAAAAATGGCAAACGAAATATTAGTAGAGCAGATCAGCGGAGAATATAAGTACGGTTTTGTCACCGATATTGAAGCGGATAATGCGCCAAAAGGTTTAAATGAAAACATCATTCGATTCATTTCAAAAAAGAAAAATGAACCTGAATGGATGTTGGAATACCGCTTAAAGGCTTTTCGTTATTGGCAAACAATGGAAGAGCCGCATTGGGCACATGTTACCTACCCCAAACCAAATTTTCAGGACATTATTTATTACTCGGCACCAAAACCAAAAGCGCAACTGAATAGTTTGGATGAAGTAGATCCGGAACTATTAAAAACATTTGAAAAATTAGGTATCTCCATTGAAGAACAAAAACGCCTTTCCGGTGTTGAAAGTAGGATCGCTGTTGATATTGTGATGGATAGCGTTTCAGTAAAAACTACTTTTAAAGAAACACTTTCTGAAAAAGGAATTATTTTTTGCTCCTTCGGTGAAGCCGTTCAGGAACATCCTGAATTGGTAAAAAAGTACATGAGTTCGGTTGTTCCTTATACCGATAATTTTTATGCAGCTTTAAATTCAGCCGTTTTCACGGATGGTTCTTTCTGTTATATTCCCAAAGGCGTTCGTTGTCCAATGGAGCTTTCCACATATTTCAGGATCAATTCGGCCGGTACCGGTCAGTTTGAAAGGACATTGATCATTGCCGATGAAGATTCCTATGTGAGTTACCTCGAAGGATGTACTGCTCCCATGCGTGATGAGAACCAATTGCATGCGGCTGTGGTAGAAATTGTTGCGCATAAAAATGCAGAGGTAAAATACAGTACTGTACAAAACTGGTATCCCGGTGATAAAGAAGGTAAGGGCGGTATTTTCAACTTTGTTACCAAACGCGGGGTTTGTTTGGAAGATAATTCAAAGATCTCATGGACACAGGTAGAAACTGGTTCAGCAGTTACTTGGAAATATCCATCTGTAATATTAAAAGGCGATAATTCTGTTGGTGAATTTTATTCAGTAGCAGTTACAAATAATTATCAGCAGGCTGATACAGGAACAAAAATGATGCATCTTGGAAAAAACACAAGAAGCACCATTATTTCAAAAGGCATTTCAGCTGGCTTTAGTAATAACAGTTATAGAGGTTTGGTTCGTATTGCGAAAGGTGCTGTCAATGCGCGCAATTTTTCACAATGTGATAGTTTATTGATGGGTGATAAATGTGGTGCACATACATTTCCTTATATCGAGATCAAAGATAAATCAGCAGTTGTGGAGCATGAAGCAACCACTTCTAAAATTGGCGAAGATCAATTATTCTATTGCAAACAAAGAGGTATCGATAATGAAAAAGCAATTGGATTGATCGTAAACGGATATTGCAAAGAAGTATTGAATAAATTACCAATGGAGTTTGCTGTGGAAGCTCAGAAGTTATTAGCGGTTAGTTTAGAGGGAAGCGTAGGGTAAAGCCCCTCCCGGCCTCCCCGAAGGGGAGGAGAAAAAACTGAACGGTCAAAGACTAAAAGATTATTACTGAAAAAAAATTTATTAAACAAAAAATAGAATTATAACTTAACGAAAATAAAAGCCTCCCCTTTGGGGAGGTTGGAGGGGCTTATGTTATCAATAAAAAATCTACACGCATCTATCGACGGAAAGGAAATTCTGAAGGGAATCAATCTGGAAGTAAAAGCCGGAGAAGTTCATGCTATAATGGGGCCAAATGGTTCCGGGAAAAGCACTTTATCAGCAGTACTTGCGGGCCGCAGTGAGTACGAAGTTACTGAGGGTGAAGTGAAATTCAATGGTAAAGATCTGTTGGAGCTAGCTCCTGAAGACAGAGCAAGAGAAGGCATATTTCTTGCATTTCAATATCCTGTAGAAATTCCCGGAGTAAGCAATGTGAATTTCTTAAAAACCGCGATCAATGAAATTCGCATCTATAAAGGGCTGCCACCTATAGAAGCCAAAGATTTTTTAGCCATGCTAAAAGAAAAACAAAAACTGGTGGAGCTGGATGGTAAGCTGGCTAACCGTTCAGTAAATGAAGGTTTTAGTGGCGGTGAGAAAAAACGCAATGAGATTTTTCAAATGGCCATGCTTGAACCTAAGCTTGCAATATTGGATGAAACGGATAGCGGACTGGATATTGATGCGCTTCGTGTGGTTGCGAATGGAGTAAATAAATTAAAATCAAAAGATAACGCAACCATTGTAATAACGCATTATCAACGTCTGCTTGATTATATAGTTCCGGATGTGGTTCATATATTATATAATGGAAAAATTGTGAAATCCGGACCTAAGGAATTAGCATTGGAACTGGAAGCAAAAGGCTATGATTTTATTAAAGAGGAAGTAAAAGCGTAAAGCCCCACCTGACCTCCCCAAAGGGGAGGAAGCTAATACCCATGATTTGTTGATAGCACCGAAATTTACGAAAATGACTACAAGCATGATAAATAGTACCAAACCAAAAACCTCCCCTTCGGGGAGGTTGGAGGGGCTTTTAATCACCGAATTCGAATCCTCAAAAAATTCACTGTTCGGTAATTTAAAATTGCGTGAGCAGGCAATTAAAAGCTTTGCCAAGCAAGGTATTCCTAACCGTAAACACGAAGAATATAAATACATCAATGTTGAACAGGTATTAAAAGGTGAATTTATTTTTACAAGCCGTGACACCCTTGGCACTAAACAAATTGAATCTGCTGATTTTTTTAAGGATGCAATCACTATTGTAATTCAGAATGGGGTATTTATTGAAGGATCACCAGCTTTAAAAGCTCTGCCGAAAGGCTTGAGCATTTCCGGTTTAGCGGCAGCATCAAAAATACATACTGCTGTTTTTGAAAAACATTATTCAAAATATAATGATATAAATAATGATCCTTTTGCAGCACTGAATACAGCATTGGCTAAGGATGGCGTGTTTGTTCATATTGAAAAAAATACAGTGATAGAAACTCCAATTCATGTTATTCATATTTCCTCTGCATCCGAAAATACAATTATCAATTCACGCAATTTAATTGTAGTAGAGGAGAATGCCCAGGCAAAAATTGTTGAATCTTATCAAACAATTGATTCTTCTGCAAAAACCTTTAATAATGCATTAACTGAATTGGTGATCGATACAAATGCTGTTGTCGAACATCATAAGATCCAGGATGAAACCGAGTTTGGTTATTTGATCAGTACCACTAATACGTATCAAAAGAAACAAAGTGTACTTACAACTAACACATTCATCCTGAGCGGTTCAATGGTGCGTAATAATTTAACAATGGTATTGGATGATGAACATATTGAATCACATCTGAATGGACTGTATTTAACAAATGGAAATCAAACAGTAGATAACCATACATTGGTTGATCACCGAAAACCGAATTGTAATAGCAGTGAACTGTATAAAGGAATTATCGAGGATAAGTCCTCTGCCACTTTCAATGGAAAAATATATGTTCGGAAAGACGCTCAAAAAACAAATGCATTTCAATCCAACAAAAATATTTTACTGAGTGATGATGGAACCATCAATACAAAACCACAATTAGAGATCTATGCAGATGATGTGAAATGTTCGCATGGAACATCAACAGGTAAGTTGGATGAAGACAAAATATTTTATCTGCGTGCACGCGGTTTAAGCGAAGCCAGCGCAAAAAAAATGTTGATGCATGCGTTTGCTTCGGAGGTAGTGGAAATGATCAAGATCGATGCATTACGTGAATATGTCGAAGAGAAGATATCGAAACGATTTGAGTAGATTTATTTTTTTTACCTTCGTTCTTATTCTTAGAACGTTTCCATGCTTTTCAAAAACAAAAATCTCTTATTACTTCACTTTATTGTTTTCATCTGGGGCTGGTCGCCCATATTTGGTAAATTAATATCAGTACAGGCTTTCCAATTGGTTTGGTTTCGTATGGCAATTACGGTTGCCGTAGTAGCTGTTTATATTGCTTATATTAAACAGGATCTGAAAATTTCCAGGTCCGACTTTTATAAGCTTGTCGGGATTGGTGCCATCATTGCTTTTCATTGGTTTTGTTTTTATCATGCAATAAAAATTTCAAACGTATCCGTTACTTTAGTTGCTTTTTCAACAGGCACTTTATTTACTTCTGTTATTGAACCGATATTTTTTAAGCGTAAACTAATTCGGTATGAACTTGTTTTTGGAATGGTAATTATTGGAGCTATTGTGATCATATTTAAAGTGGAAACGCAATATGCCCTTGGAATTATTTTTGGAATGATAGCGGCATTTACTTCTTCTTTATTTACTGTTTTTAATAGTTTATTGGTGAGACGCATTCCTTCTTCTGTTATTTGTATTTATGAATTAGGTGGTGGATTAGCGGCATTATCTGTGTATTTACTTTTTGCAGGAAATTTTGATCAGCAATTCTTTACAATTTCTTTATCAGATTGTGGATGGTTATTTATTTTTAGTATAGTAGGTACGGCTTACCCTTTTATAGCAAGTGTAAATTTGCTTAAGAAAATAAGTCCTTATACTGTAACACTAACAGTGAACCTGGAAACAATTTATGGAATTATAATAGCTTATTTTATCTGGAAAAAGGATGAAGCAATGACTCCCGGTTTTTATCTTGGAACATTAATTATTCTCGCCACCATTTTTGGAAATGGATTGCTAAAAAAATATTTAAATAAAAAAACCTCCACACTTTGAGTGTGGAGGTTTTTTGATGTCTTATTTAATATTATCTGCCTAAACCTACTGGGCTACCAACACGTGTCATGGCACAACGGAAACCGATCCATGCTGTTGCCTGGCGTTGATCAAGGAAGCGTCTTGTACCCGGTACCATCCAATATGCACGGTCTTTCCAGGATCCACCTTTGTAAACACGAGCTTTATCATTGATCATGGAAGTAAGACTGTAATCATACATGCTGCTGCTTTCAGGTTTACCGGTAGCAGGGTCATAAGGCTCACTCCAGTTACCCTCAACTAAACCTGCTGCCTGCGATTGAACATCACCATCTAAATAATTAATGTTATCAGCATATTTATAGTTTCTTCTTTCATCTAAATTGTCATCAGGTATGGCAATGCTAACATCTCTCCAACGTACCATTCCCGGGATACTGATGATATTACTATCAGCATCATATCTGATCGTATCATTGATCATGATACCATCAACCGGGTCAACTAACTGCGTTTTAAATACGTTGCCACGGAACGGGCGGAAATCAGCTTTATCCTCGGGAGAAAGCGGACGATAAACATCCATTACCCATTCGCTCACGTTAGCTGCCATGTTGTATAAACCATAATCATTTGGCCAATAAGAGTACACAGGTGTTGTAATATCACCGGCATCATTCAATTGTCCTGCGGTTCCCATCATATCACCATTACTGCGTTGATAATTTGCCAACATTTGGCCTAAATATTTTTCATCAGGGTTACGCACACCGGCACCATTCCATGGATATAACCTTCTGCTGGTAATACGTTCGCCGATAGTATTTCCGATCAAGCCATAAGCGGCAAATTCCCATTCAGCTTCTGTGGGCAGGCGGTAACGAGGTAAAAAGATACCATCTTCCATACGTACTATACGATCACCACCATTAGGATCCATTGATGGAATAGGACTTACAACAGTCCCTTGCCATTTACCTGTAAGGTATTGATCAGTATTAAAATAATCATTTTCAGTTGGAGTTGGTGTATGATCCAAAATACCTTCACGTATTAAAATGAATTCATTTACGCGATCAGTTCGCCATGCACAGAAATCAGATGCTTGTAACCAGTTTACACCAACTACAGGATAATCTCTATAGGATGGGTGACGTAAATAATACTCTACATATGGTTCATTGAATGCTAAACGCTCGCGCCATACCAATGTATCAGGCAAAGCTTTTTTCAGTACATCATAAAAATTTGCACCAAATACTCTTCTTGTCCAATGTATATACTCAAGGTAATTTAAGTTAGTTATCTCAGTTTGGTCCATGTAAAAGGAAGAAACAGTAACTCTTCGTGGAATGGTGTTCCAATCATAAGTTACATCTTGCTCAGCTCTACCCATAGTAAAAGTACCACCTTCTACCAGTATTAAGCCCGGTCCGGTTTCTTGTTCTTCATAAGGGCCAACTTCAAAGCCTCCATTCTTAGGGTTATTATATTCCCAAGCGGTAACAGGTGATCTTTCTCTTCCGCATGATGATGCAAGGACTAAAATTCCCGAGATTAAGATTAGTTTGCTTGATACTTTTTTCATGGTCTTTGTTTTAGTTTATTATCGTATACCTGATTAAAACTATGTTTCAGGCTGAAAATTGTGTTTGAATGATTTTTTAGAATGACGGACAGCTTACTGTTCTGAATTTTTTCTTTTTTGGTTTACATTCAAATTGTAATGAGAATGAAATCTCATGTGAACCGGCTGTTTGATTGGTAAGCTTAGAAACGGTTACATCATAGCTGTATCCTATTTTAAAATAATGTTGCTGAACACCTATCAGTGCAATAAATGAGTCTACGTTACGATACCATAAACCACCCACAATAGCACCTTTTACTACGTATAATCCTAAGTTAAGCTGGTGAAAATCCTGTTGTTTTTGATACAATACATTGGGCGAAATAAATGTTTCATTTCCCTTATCACCTATTGGAAGAACGGCTCCCGCATGCCCTGTTAATTTTGTTGGAAGTTTACTGGGCCCAAGTAAACCTTCATCCGGTTGGGTTAAATGGTGTGCAGCAAAGCCAAAGAAGTATCGTTTGCTATATCCTAAAAACCCTGCAGAAACATCCACATTCGATTTTTTTGATAATCCGGGAGTTTCTTTAGTATCGTATACAAATCCTCTTCGTTCATCAATCATATCGCCAAATGTAAGTTTGGTCCAGTCAATACTTTTCTGAAAATAAGTTGCCTGAAAACCAAATTTCATTGAAAACTCTCTGGTAAGATTTAACTGATAAGAATACATGGCGCTGGCATTGGTAGTGGTTAAAGTACCCTGACCAGCTTTATTATTAGTGAATAAAAGACCTAAACCACCTCCAATAGCATCAAAATGCTGATCATAAGATGCCGAATAAGTAACGTATGTACCTGAAATACCCGGCCATTGATTACGATAATTTAAAATGAAACGAGGACAGCGTGCTGTTCCGGCAAAAGCAGGGTTAAGATAAAGCGGATTTGCGTAAAATTGCGTAAATTCAGGATCTTGAGCAAATAACCGCTCGCTAAATCCGAATGAAAATACTACAGTTACAATTAAAACAACACGTTTTAACATAGACTTGGGTTTATAAATAGGACACAATTATACAAATAAAATTGATAAAAAGTTTCATTTGCCTTGTTAATTTTATAACATTAACTACAATATTAGCTTAAAAATATCGTTAGTTAGTTTTTAAAGAACGAATGTTGAAATACAAATTTATATAAAAAAAATGATTCTCACAATAATAAATGCTTATTTTTAACTAATTTTTGATTATATTTATTTATATTTTATGGGTATTCGTTTAGCTTTATTTTTGATTTTACTGGTAAAAATCCTTGCTTTCGGACAGTCAGGATCTGTTGCCGGGGCTGTTGCCCTACCCTCAACACAAATCATATGGCAACCAGTCAATTCCGTTAAAATTTCTGAGACCGAAAAGCAGCATTTTTTATCTTTTGACGGAGCCACCTATGAGGATGACTTTTTACCTCGTTATAACCAGAAAGTGGCGATAAACGCTAATGAAGAAAGCTTCTTCGCTGTTATTAATAATCCTGTTTATGGGACATTATCTGATGAAGAGATTCGAATCATTAAAAATTCAGCCAAAATTACTGCTGATATCCGGATAAATGCCTCTGTTTGTATAACTAAAAAGCAAAAATATGGCGTGGTTTCCTTTATTCCTATCCGTAAGAACAATACTACAGGTAAATTTGAAAAATTGCTTTCATTTGATATTTCCGTTATGCCTGGTGGCGGTTCAACAAGATCTCAGGCACGTGGAATTCGTACGTATGCCGCTAATTCTGTATTACAAAACGGCACCTGGCACAAAATGGCTATTGCTACTGATGGTATCTACAAGCTTTCCTATTCGTTTTTACAAAGTATTGGGATAGATGTAAGCGCCATTAATCCTCAGAATATTCGTATTTATGGCAATGGAGGAGGGATGGTTCCCGAATTAAATTCAATAGTACGCCCGGATGACCTGGTTGAAAATGCAATAATTGTTCAGGGTGAGGCAGACGGAGTGTTTGATATCAATGACTATGTTCTTTTTTATGGAAAAAGCCCTCATACCTGGCAATATAACAGTACCACCTGTTCTAAATTTACTCATACTACTCATTTGTATTGTGATTCAGCTTATTATTTTATAACCACTGACCTGGGTGCAGGAAAACGTATTCAAACTCAGGCTTCTTCAACATTGCCGGTTACACATTCAGTTACCACCTTTGATGATCATGCCTTTCATGAGAATGATAATATTAATTTTATAAAATCAGGCAGAAGATGGTACGGCGAATATTTTGACAATATTACCTCCTACAATTTATCATTTTCATTTCCCTATATTGATGGTTCTTCTTCCGCAAGTGTTAAAGCAAGCATTGCATCGCGTTACATAAATTTATCCGGAAGTAGTTATGCTACATATTTTGTAAGCAGCCAGTCAGGAAAAGACACGATCGCTATTTCTGAAACAGGGCCGGATGCTTATAGTGATTATGCTATCATTGGCACTTCCTGTTATTCATTCACCCCTTCTAATCCCATTGTTACTGTAAATGTTGCTAAACAAACGGCAGATGCAATTGCCTGGCTTGATTATATTGATGTAAATGTCAGGCGGCAATTAATTATGAGCGGTGATCAATTACTTTTTCGGGATGCTCAATCTATGGGTGCAGGCAATGTAGCAGAATATACCATCTCAAGCAATCAGCCGATACAAATTTGGGATATTTCAGAAGGTACTAATATTCGATCACAAATACTGAATGTAACCGGCACAAATTATCAGTTTATATTACCTGCCGATTCTTTAAAACAATTCATTGCATTTACCGGCTTATCTTTTAAAACACCATCCTATGCAGGCATGGTTGCCAATCAAAATCTACATGCATTATCCGATAAGGATTTTATTATTGTTGTGCATCCCGATTTTTATAATGAAGCAACGCAATTGGCGGCATTTCATGAAAATGTAGATACCCTGTCAACTATTGTTGTAACAACTCAACAAATCTATAATGAGTTTTCATCGGGTGCTGTAGATGTTTCTGCTATTCGTGATTTTGTAAAAATGTTTTATGATAAAGCTGCCGGAGTTAATGAATTGCCGCAATACTTATTATTATTCGGAGATGGTTCATACGATAATAAAAGAAAATTTAGTAATAATACAAATCTTATTCCTACTTATCAATCGGATAACTCCACTGTTCTTACAAGATCTTATGTGTCAGATGATTTTTTCGGGTTACTGGATGATTCGGAAGGGCTCTTTTCACCAAGCAGTTCAGCTGATGTTGTAGATATTGGTATCGGACGTTTTCCTGTAAAGTCAAAATCAGAAGCACAAACGGCAATAAATAAAATTCTTAGTTATGTCAAAACAGGGGTTCCGCCAAATACTGCTAACAATGGTTGTTCTAGTCAATCGTTTAATTCTCCTTATGGCGACTGGCGCAATATGGTTTGTTTTATTGCCGATGATGAAGATGGAGGATTACATGAAGGGGTAACAGGAGAAGGCGCTGATCAATTAGCTACCATGATTGATACAACTTACGATAATTATAATATTGATAAGATTTATTTAGATGCTTACCGGCAGGAATCAACACCTGGCGGACAACGTTACCCTGGCGTGAATGAAGCAATTAATAAACGAATGGATAAAGGATGTTTAATAATGAATTATACCGGACACGGTGGTGAAGTGGGTTTAGCGCACGAACGTGTGGTTGAGGTGGCCCAAATTAATAAATGGAACAATGCAAATAATCTGCCTTTATTTTTTACTGCCACTTGTGAATTTGCCCGGTATGATGATCCTGAACGTACATCAGCCGGTGAATATGTATTTCTGAACCCCAATGGAGGAGGAATAGCATTATTTACAACAGTTCGATTGGTATTTGCAAGCCCCAATTTTTATTTAAACAAAAATTTTTATAAAGCAGCATTTGAACCCATCAATGGAAAAATGCCTCGTCTGGGCGATCTATACCAGTACATGAAAGCTCAGCCCGGTGGTAATTCTGTAAATAGCCGAAATTTCACTTTGCTTGGAGATCCGGCATTAATGTTGGCCTATCCCAAATATAATGTAACTACTGATACTGTAAATGCAGTAACTGTCAGTTCTTCTAGTTCAGATACATTAAAAGCACTTTCAACCATTAGTGTAAGCGGCTATGTAAGAGATAATAACAACAATATTTTGAGTGGCTATAATGGTGTTTTATACCCTACGGTTTATGATAAACCACAAAATATCACTACGCTTTCTAATGACCCGTGTCCACCCTCATCCGGAGAAACATGTAGTCCATTTTATACCTTCAAACTTCAAAAAAATATTTTATATAAAGGAAAAGTCAGCGTCATAAATGGTCATTTTAATTTTTCGTTTGTTGTACCAAAAGACATTGCATATCAATATGGCGTTGGCCGTATTAGTTATTATGCAGAGAATGGAAGTGAGGATGCTAACGGATATTATGAAAAAATAATTATTGGTGGTTCCAATGATGCAGCACCCGGTGATGTAACAGGGCCTGAAATAAACTTATATATGAACGATAATAAATTTGTGTTTGGCGGTTTGACCAATGAAAATCCTGATCTTTTTGCTGTTTTGAAGGATGTGAATGGAATCAATACAGTTGGAAATGGTATTGGGCATGATATTACAGCGGTACTTGATGCAAATACGGATAACGTAGTTGTTTTAAATGATTATTATCAGGCCGACTTAAATAGTTATAAAAGTGGTACGTTACGTTATCGTTATTCCGATCTTAGTGAAGGCAAGCATACATTAAAATTAAAAGTATGGGATGTATATAATAATTCATCTGAATCATATACTGAATTTATTGTTGCAAAATCCGCGGAGCTTGCACTTAGCCATGTGCTTAATTATCCAAATCCGTTTACTACCAAAACACAATTTTATTTTGAGCAAAATCAATGCTGCCAATTATTGGATGTACAGGTTCAGGTATTTACCATATCCGGCAAGCTGGTAAAAAGCATTGCACAGTACGTACATACGGAAGGTTTTCGTTCAGAGCCGATTGAATGGGATGGACGTGATGATTTTGGTGATAAAATTGGTAAAGGAGTATACATTTATAGAATAAAAGTAAGGACCAGCGAAGGATCAACCGCTGAAAAATATGAGAAACTTGTAATTTTAAATTAATTATTAACTTAGCAATCCCAAATTAAAGAAAACGGATGAAATATTTTAATCGTAGAAATATCGCTGTAGTATTTTTTGCTGCAATAGGAAGCCATCATTCCATTGCACAAACAAATTATAAAACAATTGCCGACCAGCTAAATACAATTACTACAGCCGTTCCTTTTTTAATGATATCTCCCGATTCAAGAGCCGGGGGGATGGGAGATGTAGGTTGCGCTACTTCTACGGATGTAAACTCCATTCATTGGAATCCTTCCAAGTTGGGATTTGCCGATAAAAAAATGGGAATCGGTATATCTTATACCCCTTGGTTAAGAGCTTTGGTCCCTGATATTAATATGGCTTATTTGTCAGGTTATTATAAAACTAAAAAAAACGGAACCATTGGGGCTTCGTTACGTTATTTTTCTTTAGGAGATATTACGTTCACTGATATCAATGGAACAGTGATTGGCCAGTATAGACCAAATGAATTTGCCATTGACGTTGCTTATGCGACAAAACTTGCCGATAATTTTTCTGTAGGAGGTGCCGTACGTTATGTAAATTCAAATTTAACAGGAGGTATTGATGTTCAAGGATCGGCTACACATGCCGGGCGTTCCATTGCTGTTGATCTTTCGGCTTTATACAGAAAAGAAAAAGTTAAGCTGGGAGATAAAAAAGCAATTGCCGCAATTGGTTTGACCATCTCCAATATTGGATCTAAAATGTCATACTCCGACAGGAACGGAAAAAATAATTCCGATTTTATTCCGATCAATATGCGCTTGGGCGGTTCATTAACCGTACAACTGGATGATTACAACAGCATTGCTATTGCAGCAGATGTTAATAAACTTTTAGTTCCTACACCACCCATTTATAAACATAAATATAATGACTCTACAGGAGTGGATGAAGGGGTAGCATATGATGCAAATAATGAGCCCATCATTGAAGCAGGAAAAGATCCCAACAGAGGTGTTGCTGAAGGTATGTTCGGTTCTTTTAATGATGCGCCCGGTGGAGGCAAAGAAGAATTGCGAGAGATCAATTATTCAGTAGGGCTGGAATATTGGTATAATAAATTATTTGCCATTAGAGTGGGATATTTTCATGAGCATCCTTTAAAAGGCAATCGCCAGTTTTTTACATTGGGCGCAGGTGTAAAATACAATGTATTTGGTTTAGATTTTGCTTACCTGATACCAACACAACAACGCAACCCTTTGGAAAATACACTACGTTTTACACTTACATTTGATTTTGATGCCTTTAAAGCTCAAAATAGTGATGAAACAAAAACTGAATAGCCTCACCCGCCCCGCCCAGTCGGACTCCTTCTCCTTTAAAGGGGAGGAAATAAAAATATGAAAATAAGAATTGGTTTTGGATTTGATGTTCATCAGCTGAAAGCAGGAAATGACCTTTGGCTGGGAGGAATAAAATTGATTCATACGAAAGGTGCCGTAGGGCATTCAGATGCAGATGTGCTTATTCATGCCATATGCGATGCTTTGCTTGGCGCTGCAGGTATGCGTGACATTGGTTTTCATTTTCCTGATACCTCCGGCGAATTTAAAAATATTGACAGCAAAATATTATTATCCCGTGTTGTTGATCTCTTGAAAAAAGAAAATTATACCATTGGAAATGTTGATTGTACATTGGTATTGGAAAGCCCCAAAATAAATCCACACATTGATACTATGAAGCAAATACTTGCCCCTCTTCTTAACATAGAACTTTCAGACATTGGTATAAAAGCAACTACCAGTGAAAAAATGGGTTACGTGGGGCGTGAAGAAGGAGTATGTGCCTACGCTGTTGCATTGATCCAAAAATAATTTTTAAGGCTCCTAAGGGCTAAATACACTGGTATTTCCTATCTTTGCGGAAGGATAAAAGTTTTAACTCTATAAAAAAATATAGATTAGTAGATTCGTAAATTTGTTTTTGTAGATAAATGACCATTCAGGAAATAAAAAATCGTTTCGCGATCATAGGCAGCTCTCCATTGCTTGATAGGGCAATTGATATTGCAAAACAAGTGGCGCCAACAGACCTTACTGTTTTGATCGCCGGTGAAAGCGGAACGGGAAAAGAAGTATTTCCACAGATCATACACAATTTAAGCGCGCGTAAACACGGACCATACATTGCCGTAAATTGTGGTGCAATACCTGAGGGAACTATAGATTCCGAACTTTTTGGGCATGAGAAGGGTTCGTTTACAGGTGCCCATGAAGCACGGAAAGGTTATTTTGAAGTGGCAAATGGAGGAACCATTTTTTTAGATGAGGTGGCTGAAATGCCGTTGGCTACACAAGCACGTTTGTTACGTGTATTGGAAAGCGGTGAATTCATTAAAGTGGGTTCATCCAAAGTATTGAAAACAGATGTACGTGTGGTAGCAGCATCCAATGTTAATATTGCCCAAGCCATTGAAAAAGGGAAATTCAGGGAAGATCTGTATTATCGTTTAAATACAGTTCCTATTACTGTCCCTCCATTACGTGAACGCAAGCCAGATATATTTTTATTGTTCCGGAAATTTGCATCCGACTTTTCTGCAAAATACAGGATGCCAACCATCAAATTGGATTCAGAAGCGGAGCAGCTGTTAAGCAATTACTATTGGCAGGGGAATGTGCGCCAGTTAAAAAATATTACAGAACAAATTTCGGTGATCGAAAAGCAGAGGGATATCACTGCCGATATATTGCGCACATATCTGCCGCAACAACAACCCCAGTTGCCAATGGTGGTAAACAATACCACGCAGGGTGGAAATGATTTTAGTGAGCGGGACCTGTTATACAAAGTATTATTTGATATGAAAAAAGATCTTACCGATCTTAAAAAAATTGTAGTTGACCTGATTGAAAATGATAATCAGCTGAACCAGGATTTTCATCCTGAAAATGCTTCATTAATAAAAAAATTATACCAGGAGGTAGGCACACCGGAAACACCGGTTCAATTAGGCTATAATACTACGGTACCTGCTGTTATATCTCAACAGGAAAAAATTTCGGTTCAGGAAGTAATGGAAGAAAATTTATCCTTACAGGAAATTGAAGAGGATATGATCAAAAAAGCCCTGGTAAAACACAAAGGTAAACGCAAAAATGCAGCGAAGGAATTAGGTATTTCGGAACGTACATTGTATAGAAAGATCAATGAATACGACATAAAATAGATTGACGTTAACGAATGTTGATTGATGATTTTATATTTTGAACAAAGTAAATTTCATAAAAAAATTTTTAAGTAAGAGCTTCTTGCTTCTTGCTTCTTGCTTCTTGCTTCTTGCAATAAGCTGCAAAATGCGTTATTCTTTTAGCGGTGCCTCTATTCCGCCCGAAGCAAAAACTGTTTCAGTACAATATTTCCAAAATGTGGCATCCCTTGCACCTCCCACACTTAGCCAATCATTTACGGAGGCATTGCGTGATAAATTAAGTTCGCAAACACGCCTGGCATTGGTAACCAAAGGCGGCGATCTTGATTTTGAAGGTAGTGTTACCGGTTACTCAACAATGCCAATGGCGATCCAGAGTACTGATCAGGCAGCATTGAACCGGCTAACGATCAGTGTGAATGTTAAATATACTTGCTCGTTTGATGAAAAAAAAAATTTCGAACAGTCATTTTCCCGTTTTGCTGATTATTCAAGCACGCAAAGCTTAACGGCAGTGGAAGATCAACTTATCCGCGATATCAATGATCAGCTGGTTCAGGATATTATTAACCGTGCATTGAATAACTGGTAAATGAATAGAACGCAGTTCATATCCTTTATTGATTCGCCTGATAAATTATCAGGTGCTGATGCTGTATTGCTTTCCGGCTTGGTTGATAATTTCCCCTATTTCCAGACCGCACACTTGTTATATGCTAAGAGCCTGCACAACCAGCGTAGCATTCACTACAATAATCAATTAAAAATTACCGCTGCCTATGCAACCGATCGGAAAAAACTGCATCGATTAATTACAAAACAACCGGACTCCGAACTTCCAACGGTAAAAACATCTGATATTACAACAACAATTGAGGGTAAAAGAATTGAACAGGCAGTCATTCAAATTGTAAAAGAAGAAGTAGAAGAGTTAACCATTCAGCCTGTAGTTCAGGAGAAAATTATTAAAGAAATTGAAATTTCTCCTGTTGTAACGGCCGAAGAAAAAGTAATTGAAAAAATAGCCGAAACAATTAAAGCTGAAGAGAAAGAAAGTAGGGATGTAATTTCAGGGCTTGAAAAAGAATATTTTTCAGAGGCACTGAATGCCCGTGTTGAATTAGAAGTTTTGCATACAGAACGGCTAATTGAAGAGCCAACTGAAACGATTGAATCCGATTTTATCCTTAATACGGAAACAAGGAATGAACAAACGGTTTCTGATTTTGATGCCACTCAACCCCATTCATTTACGGAATGGCTGAAACATTCCCATGTGATTACGGCAAAACCGGAAGAATATCACCAGGAAGCAGAAGAGAAATCAGGTAAGCAGTTTAGTGCGGCTGACCTGATCGATAAATTTATACGCGAAGAGCCTAAAATAACAAGGCCGAAGACAGAATTCTACAATCCGGTGAATATGGCAAAACAAAGTGTGGCGGATGATATTACATTTGTGAGCGAAACATTGGCTAAAATTTACGTTTTGCAGGGTAATTATGTAAAGGCATTGGATGCTTATGAAACTTTACGCTTGAAATATCCGGAAAAAAGACTTTACTTTGCAGCCCAAATTAAAAATTTGAGAAAACTAATTAATCAACAAAACAATAAATAATAATGGGAACTGTTATTTCAATTTTAATCGTAATCGTTTGTATTCTTCTGATCTTGGTTGTATTGGTACAAAATTCAAAAGGTGGCGGATTGGCATCGTCATTTGCATCTTCTAACCAGGTAATGGGTGTTCGAAAAACAGCTGATTTTTTAGAAAAAGCTACCTGGACCTTGGCCATTGCATTATTGGCTTTAAGTTTAATATCTACTTCTTTTAATAATCCTGCAGATGGCACTAATGCAGCAGGAACAGAATCCGTAACGCGTAAAAAAGCGGAAGAATCCGGTGCACCGGTAACAGCTCCTGCGGCCCCTGTAACACCAATAGCAGCTCCGGAAACGCCTCCGGCCCCGGCTACAGACCCTAATACAAAATAAACAAGTAGATATTATTTATAAAATGTCAGAGTGTCACTTGCATTTCTGACATTTTTTTAATTCAAGCCTCAAAACTGAAAAATTGTCCAGTATTATTATTCACAAGGGTAATGGCATGATTACTGACAAAAACAGGCGATCTATAAAAATAAAGTTTAACTAAAAATTATAACGAAATGGCAAAAGTAAATAACAAGGTTAGTATTCAACCATTAGCTGACCGGGTAATTGTAGAGGCAGCACCGGCAGAAGAAAGAACTGCAGGCGGACTTATTATTCCTGATACCGCAAAAGAAAAGCCTCAAAGGGGAAAAGTAATTGCCGTAGGAACAGGTAAAAAAGACGAACCAATAACTGTAAAAGTTGGCGATACCGTTTTGTATGGTAAATATGCCGGAACTGAAGTTCAGGTGGAAGGCAAGGATTATTTAATAATGCGGGAAAGCGATATTTTCGCGATCATTTAGTACAAATAACATCTATACGAATATATAATCTGTTGGTATAGTAACAAATAAAATACAACAACGAACTACAAACCAATAACTAATAACTAAACAAAATGGCAAAAGATATTTTATTTAACATAGATGCACGCGACAAATTAAAAAAAGGCGTTGATGCATTGGCTAATGCAGTAAAAGTAACATTAGGACCAAAAGGAAGAAATGTAATTATTGATAAGAAATTTGGTTCTCCAAGTATCACTAAGGATGGTGTTACTGTTGCGAAAGAAATTGAACTGAAGGATCCTGTAGAAAACATGGGAGCTCAGATGTTAAAAGAAGTTGCATCCAAAACAGCTGATGCTGCAGGTGATGGAACTACTACAGCAACTGTACTTGCACAAGCTATTGTTACTGCAGGATTAAAGAACGTTGCTGCAGGAGCAAATCCAATGGACCTGAAACGCGGAATTGACAAAGCGGTTGTTATGGTTGTAGAAAATCTGAATAAACAGTCGCAAAAAGTTGGTGACGATAATAAAAAGATCGAACAGATCGCTACGATATCTGCCAATAATGATAGTACGATCGGAAAATTGATCGCAGAAGCAATGAAACGTGTTAAAAAAGAAGGTGTAATTACTGTTGAAGAAGCAAAAGGTACTGAAACTACTGTTGAAGTAGTGGAAGGTATGCAATTTGACCGTGGATACATTTCCCCTTATTTTGTTACTGATGCTGATAATATGGAAGCCGTTTTGGAAACTCCGCTTATCCTGATCACTGATAAAAAAATATCCAACATGAAAGAATTGTTACCTGTGCTTGAAAAAGCAGTTCAAACAGGCAAACCAATTTTGATCATTGCTGAAGATGTTGACAGTGAGGCATTGGCTACATTAGTGGTTAATAAGATCCGCGGATCATTAAAAATTGCTGCTGTTAAAGCTCCCGGCTTTGGCGACAGAAGAAAAGCAATGTTGGAAGACATCGCTATTCTTACCGGAGGAACTTTGATCTCTGAGGAAAGAGGATATAAATTAGAGAACGCTGACCTGTCCTTCCTTGGTACTGCTGAGAAAATTACTATCGATAAAGACAATACAACAATTGTTGGTGGAAAAGGTAAAAAAGCAGATATCACAGCCCGTGTTAATCAAATTAAAATACAGATCGAAAGCACAACTTCCGATTACGATAAAGAAAAATTACAAGAACGTTTAGCGAAATTGGCCGGAGGTGTTGCCGTGCTATATGTTGGCGCTGCTACAGAAGTGGAAATGAAAGAGAAAAAAGACCGTGTGGATGATGCTTTAGCCGCTACTCGTGCTGCTGTTGAAGAAGGTATTGTTGCCGGTGGAGGGGTTGCATATATCCGTGCTATTGACGCATTGGATAAATTGAAAGGCGATAATGAGGATGAAACAACAGGTATAGCGATTGTTAAACGTGCAATTGAGGAGCCTCTACGCCAGATCATTGCCAATGCAGGTGGTGAAGGCGCTGTGATCGTTCAAAAAGTACGTGAAGGCAAAGCCGATTTTGGTTACAATGCACATACTGAAAAATTTGAAAATCTTTTTGCAGCAGGTGTAATTGATCCAACCAAAGTAACGCGTGTTGCATTGGAAAATGCAGCTTCCATAGCGGCTATGCTTTTAACTACTGAATGTGTATTAGCAGAACAAAAAGAAGAAACACCTCCAATGCCAATGGGTAATCCGGGCATGGGCGGAATGGGTGGAATGATGTAGTCTTCTCCTATTAAATTAAAAAGACCTTGAACACACTGTTCAGGGTCTTTTTTTATGCGTACTATTCATCGTTAGTTTTAATTCTTTAATAGTCTTAAACCATTCTTTTGGCTAATTAATAAATCCATATTTGCTTTTTTTTAGGATCAATTATAATTTCACCTCATCATTTTTTAACCGACATAAAGAATGAAATTAACCCGATTTTTTAAATTGGGATTATTAGTAATAATCCCAATCGTAAATTGTACAATCAGTACAAAGGCTCAAGAAAAATGTGATTGTCCCACACAAAGTAAGGTGGGGAAAGGAAGTCTTTATTTTGCCTGGGGGTATAATAAAGATTGGTTTTCAAAAAGTGATATTCACTTTAAAAATACCACCGGCGAGCATAATACAGTAACTGAAAACGGTGATTATTATGATTTTACTGTGTATGATGCCCAGGCAAAAGACCGTCCCGGATTCAATACTATTTTAACATCTCCTTTATCAGTACCTCAATATGTTTACCGGCTGGGTTATTATTTTAATGACAAATACGATCTGGGAATTGAAATAAATTTTGATCATGTGAAATATATAGTACGCGATTGGCAAACACTTCGTGTAAAAGGACACATCAATGGCCAGGAGATAGATAAAGATACCCTGATCAATCCGGATAGTTTTTTACATTTTGAGCATACAGATGGCGCTAATTTTTTAATGCTCAATTTAATGAAGCGTCAGCGGTTATTGGTATCTAATAATAAAAAACATTGGGTAAGCGGTATTGTAAAAGCAGGTGCGGGGATTGTTATTCCAAAAACATATGTAAAATTATTCGGACAGGAAATGGATAATCGTTTTCATGTTGCAGGATATTGCGCAGGTATAGAAGCGGGTTTGCGTTATGATGCATTTAAATATGTTTTTTTAGAATATACCGGTAAAGGTGTGTTTGCTGATTACATGGATGTTTTAGCCATAGGAGCAGGAAAGATCAACCATCGTTTCTGGACCTTTGAAAATATTCTGGTGTTGGGTCTGCAAATTCCTTTTTGAGTTCATATAAAAAACTCCGTATTAAAGTTTACTAGATACAACCTCTCAGTAGCACGTGAAACAGCTGTATACAACCATCTTAGGTATTCTGTATTGATCATCTCATCGGTTAAATATCCTTGTTCTACAAATACACATGGCCATTGCCCGCCTTGGGCTTTATGACAGGTAACAGCATAAGCGAATTTTACCTGCAACGCATTAAAAAATTTATCTTCCTTTACTTTTTTCAAACGCATTCTTCTGTCGGCAACATCACTATAGTCGGCAGACACTGAATTATATAATTTTTTATTTTCTTCCTGCGATAAAGCAGGAGATTCACTCATGATTGTATCTAAAAGTAAACGTGCGTCCAGTTCAGGCTCATCCGGATAATCGATCATTCGCATCCGAACATCCGCAAACCGAAAGCCGTACATTTCCTGTATTTTACCTACGCTTATCAATTGAATAATATCACCATTGGCGATAAAGCCTGCCTTCGATTCATCAGGCAACCAGAAATAATTATTCTTAACCACCATCATATAATCGCCTGCTGATAGTTCATTTTCCTGCCAGCGAATGCGAGCCCGGATCTGCTGGTTAAAAATATTCGCTCGTTTATTGGAGCGGCAAATGATCATGGTGCCTTCAGCACCATACTTGTTGTAAGCGTCATTCAATGCATCTTCCAACCCATCTCCACCCAAACGGATAATATCCTTAAAATTATCCAGCCTGAATTCAGGTTTACTATTACTATCATTTTTAATTTGATTTCGTATGATTGTCGCATTGCCTAATATTCCTGAATTTTCTGTCTGACGAACTACTTCTGTTAGCTCAAATGCTTCAATTGCAAAATAATATGATGATTTAAGAAATTTTGCATCCAAAGCAGGGCTTATATTCAAACCAACAGGAGGTAATTGTGCGGTATCACCGATAAATATCAATTTACAATTGTTCCCATTAAAAATATACGTTATAAGATCATCCAGCAAACTGCCGCCATTACTTAAGCCCCCCGAGTTGGAAATCATGGAAGCTTCATCTACAATAAAAATAGTGTCATTATGTAAATTTTGCTGAAGCTGAAATGCAAATCCCCCTTCGCTCGTAGATTTTTTAAAATAGATTTTCTTATGAATAGTGAATGCCTGTTTTTTTGTGTAGTTGGAAAGGACTTTGGCAGCTCTTCCTGTGGGGGCAAGTAACACAGTTTTTCCTTTTACCGCAGGCAGACTCTGTACCAATGATCTCACAATAGTGGTTTTTCCGGTACCTGCATAGCCTTTGATGATAAATATCTGGTCGGAGTTTTTACCTAAAATAAATTCGGAAAGTTTAGCAAGCAGTGTACGTTGCCCATCGGTAGTTTCAAACGGAAAATGTTTTAATAAAATACTACTGAATTCCTGTTCGTTCATATTTGTAAAGATAATTAAAGGTTTTAGAGAGATGTAAGGATATTTTCTAACAAAAATGCCGACTCAAAGTTTCGACAAGCTTAGACGGACAGTGCGCGAGGGTCAATTCAAGCGGAGTCGAGAATGTGTGAAGGCATGGGAATTATTCCCCTCCCCTGGAGGGGTTAGGGTGGGTAAAAAATGTATATTTGTTCCTCATGATCGCCGAAATAAAAAATAAGGTAAGTCAGTCCGCTTCATTTATTGATGAAGTGTTTGACACCGGACAAACGTTGAATTATCAATTGATATTTCAAATTGGGCTGGATGGGATTACAATTACCATAAATGAAAAAGCAAAAAATAAATACATTGCTTTTGAAAGATATGTTTTTCAGAATTCGTACAATTTTGATATTGTGAGTGAATTGTTGGAGCAGGTAATAAAAGATAGTAAACTCCTTGACCATAAATACAAGTCTATTACTTGTTTGATAATTAACAATCTTTCCACACTGGTTCCTAATCCTTTATTTGAAGAAGGAAGAAAAAAAACATATTTAAAGTTCAATGCTTCGGTCAGAGGAGATGAGTCAATTGAAGTAGATGAGATCAAGAACCTTGATGGAAAAAATGTTTTTGCTGTACCGTCCGTTTTAAAAATCAGGCTGGATCGATTGTATAACAATATTAGTTACCATCATTTTTCCAGCGGATTGCTGGATAGCCTGCTTGCTCAAAATAAACATATTGCAGGTAAAAAATTGTTTGTACATGTTCAAGCAACACATTTTGAAGCCATTGTGATCGAAGAAAAAAAATTACTTTTTTACAATACCTTCAATCATCATTCACCTGAGGATTTTATTTACTACCTGTTATTTGTTTGCGAACAGTTACAGCTCAATCCCTCAACTATTGAAGTGGTTTTTTTAGGAGAGATTGAAAAGAACTCTGCTATTTATACTCTTACTCAAAAATACATCAGAAACATAAAATTTGGTGCACGTACCGATAGCGCTGACTACAGCTATCAATTGCAAACCTTTCCTAAACATTTTTATTTCACTTTGTTTAATAGTTATTTAGTATAATGCGTATTATCAGTGGCACACACAAGGGCAGAGTGATACACGTGTCTAGGAATTTAACAATGCGCCCAACCACTGACTTTGCAAAGGAGAGTATCTTCAATATTCTTAATAATCATTTTGAATTTGATGGATTAAAAGTGCTTGATTTGTTCTGTGGTACAGGAAACCTGAGTTATGAATTTGCTTCACGTGGATGCGGAGAAATAACTGCAGTAGATAATAACTATGCTTGTTGCGAGTTTGTAAAGAAGACCGCTAATATTTTTGAAATGAACCAAATCAAAGTGGTCAAATCAGACGGGATTAAATTTTTGAAAAATACAAACGATACCTGCCATATTATTTTTTGTGATCCTCCATATGACATGGATAATTTTCAACTGATCCCTGAATTGGTATTTGAAAGGAACCTTCTTAAACCTCAAGGCTGGCTTATTGTAGAGCATGGCGAGCGGACAGATTTGTCAGTAATTAAGTGTTTTAAAGAAAAGCGAAAATATGGAAATGTAAATTTTTCTATCTTCGTTAATAGTTAACCGTTATCAGTTATTCGTAAATTTGTATAAATTATTATACTACGCATGAGTAAACGTATCGCCATATTTCCGGGTTCATTTGATCCTGTCACCAAAGGACATGAAAATATTTTGCGCAGGGCTTTGCCCTTGTTTGATGAAATTATCATTGCCATTGGAAAGAACAGCAGCAAAGACAATTATTTTTCCCTCGATCAGCGTGAAAAATGGATCAAGCAGGTATTTGGTAAAGAACCCAAAGTATGTGTAAAGAGGTATACCGGACTTACCATTGACTTTTGTAAAAAGATGAAAGCAAATTATATTTTGCGTGGATTGCGTACCTCCGCTGATTTTGAATTTGAAAAATCCATTGCACAAAATAATAAAATGATGGCTTCTGAGATTGAAACCATTTTTATTTTACCAATTCCTGAACTCTCTGCAATAAACTCCACAATTGTACGTGATATAATCCGCAATGGTGGCGATGCATCACCTTTTGTTCCTAAAGGCGTTGATTTAAAAAAATAGGCATAGCAATTGTATGTATCTTTCTTGGAGTTATAACATGAAAAAAGCAATAATATTCATCGCGTTATTTGTAGCCCATTTTACTGGTCGATCACAAAACGTGACCATAAAGGGTTCTGCTGAAGCGTATGCAAATAAAGTGGTCTCAGTATGGGTGAGCAATGATCACATATCTGATACACAAAAGCAACTTACCTATTCGGATGTAGATTCTGCAGGAATTTTTTTATTACAATTCAGCACTAAAGAAATTCAGTACATCACATTGAAGATCGAAAAATACATTACCTCCATGTATGTGGAACCGGATGAAAATTATGATGTTAAAATAATGGCACCGGATTCAAGTACGTATAATAATCCCAATATTGAACATGATGTAAAATTATCCATCAGGCTGAAAAGCAAAAAAGAGATCAATACACTTACAATGGATTATGACCAACGCTTTGATGATTTCTTAAGTGTTGAATATAAATCATTTGTGAGTAGGGTTCCATTACCAAAAATCGATTCATTTAAACTGGCTATGTATGGTTATTATTCAACAGTTAGCAACAGCTATTTTATTGGATATGTTGTTTATACCATTGCTGCATTGGAGGAAAAAACAAAAATGAGTGAGCGAAAACTATTTGATAATTATATTAATGGGAAACCTATTTTATATAATCATAAAGAATACATGGATTTTTTCAATTCTTTTTTTAAACAACGGCTTCAAAATTTTTCAATGTCGAAAGAAGGCAATGCAATGATCTTTCAAATTAATGACAGAGGAAGTTATAGTGGTGCAATGGAAGTTTATAAAAGAGATCCTTTTTTGCAAAATGATACCTTGCGTGAATTTGCTCTTATTAAGGGGTTGTATGAAAGTTATTACAATGGTGTATTTAAACGGACTAGCATCGTTCCAATGCTGCAGCAAATAGTTGCTGAAAGTAATATAACAGAACATCAACGAATTGCACTGAATATTTTAAACTCATTTTCTAAATTAAAAGCTGGCAGCACAGCTCCTTTTTTTGAGCTGCCCGATAAAACCGGGTCGACGCATAGCCTGGATGAATTACGGACAAAAAAATATGTATATCTAATGTTTTTTGATGTAGGTTGTACGTATTGTTTGCAGCAAATGAAAATCATTCCTGCATTAAAAAAGAAGTACGGGGAACGAATCACTTTCGTGAGTATTTCAACGGATAAATCAAATTTCAGCCTGAAAAATTTCTGTGATAAAAACCCGAAGTACGACTGGTTGTTTTTGTACGATAATACCAATGGGCAAGTGAAAAATAATTATGAAATAAAAACCTTGCCTGCGTATTTTTTAATTGATCCGGATGGAAAATTTGTACAGGTTCCCGCTGCCAGCCCTGATGAAGATATTGATCGTGTGTTTTTTGATATTACCAAGCCCAAGGCAAAAGTACATGGAGTAGGGGATAAGAAGAATCATTGATGGAGGTTAAAAGTTATTGGTTATCGGTTAATAGTAACGTAAGAGAAAGTATGCGAAATCAAATTTAGACACACAAAATATGAACCATTAACTATTAACCGATAACCATTAACCAATAACCGATAACAAATCCCTTATTGAATCATACGTATTATCATAAACC
>JBQTHQ010000154.1:0-21331 GCA_052389695.1 Bacteroidota bacterium
ACAAATAACAACAGTAATAACAATCAATCAAATACTGTTAATGTTTCGGATGTGCAGCTTGCAGATGGACAATCAATAGTATTGGAACAAAATGTTCCTAATCCTTTCGCGGAGCAAACTACTATCAATTATTTCTTACCTGATAATACCGGTAAAGCGCAACTGTTATTTTACAATAGCAATGGTAAGCTTATACAGTCGGTTGACCTGACTCAAAAAGGACAAGGTCAGTTGAATGTTTTCGCAAATGACCTTTCAAATGGTGTTTATACTTATACGCTTGTTGTGGATGGTAAAATTGTTGAGAGTAAGAAAATGCTGAAGACTTATTAAAGAAAAAACGGCTTAATCTTCAAAAAGAAGATTAAGCCGTTTACATTTTCTTGTTTTAGTATCAATTTCCCTAACATAAACTGATGAAATACAAACGAATGCCCATAGAGATTGAATCACCTGAACAATTGGGCTATGATACAATTGAATGCAATCTGGCGGAAAGTTCAATGAGTGATGCGATTTTCAAGGATCTGAAATTAGATCTGAATAATTTAATTCTTTGTTATGGTGACCATTTGGGCAAACCTGAATTGCGTGAATTAATTTCTTCTGAACATTCCGGCTTATCCCCTAATGATATTTTGATCACTGCAGGAGCTGCTTCCGCATTATTTATTGTAGCTACTTCTTTATTAGAACAAAAAAATCACTTAATAGTAGTTCGTCCTAATTATGCCACCAATATTGAAACTCCAAGAGCCATCGGTTGTGAAATTGACTATGTTGACCTTGATTTTGAAAATAATTTTCAACCTGATCTCAATCAAATAAAATCTTTAATAAAACACAACACGAAATATATCAGCATTACTAACCCGCACAATCCAACAGGAGTTTGCATTTCAGAACAAACACTTCTACAACTTATTCATTTAGCAGAAGCAAAGAATTGTTATCTATTGGTAGATGAAACCTATCGCGATTTATCCTTAGGTAATAAATTACCTCTGGCAGCTTCTTTATCTGCCAATGTAATAAGCGTATCATCTGTATCCAAAACATACGGTTTGCCGGGCATTCGTATTGGCTGGATCATCACAAAAAACAAACAATTACAGGAATTATTTTTAGCTGCTAAGGAACAAATATTTATATGTAATTCAATAGTAGATGAAGAAATAGCATATCAACTTCTCAAACAAAAAGACGTTTTTTTACCTCTTATCCAGAAAAAAATTAAAACCAACTTTGAATTGATATCCAGCTGGATGGATCAAAATAAACATATGGAATGGATAAACCCTGCGGGAGGAGTGGTTTGTTTTCCAAGAATAAAACAAGAAATAAAAGTTGATGTGAATTTATTTTATGACGTGCTATATAAAAAATATAAAACGCTTGTTGGGCCCGGACACTGGTTTGAAATGGACAAACGATATATGCGTATTGGTTATGGCTGGCCTGAAACCAAAATGCTTCAAGAAGGATTAAATAATATTTCCCACGCAATAAAGGAAGCTATCGTGTAACATTTCTGCTTTTAAACCCTTCATAATTCAGGTATTTTTCTATTTTTGTGTTGCTAAAATTTTTAATGAGACTTGACTTTTGAATTTCTGTATAATTGCGGGAAAACAAAAGCCTTAGTCGAATTAATTCCGATGGCGAAGCGTATCGGGATATTTAAAGTATTAAATTAGTATCCAATATGGAACAAACCTTTTTTGCGCATCCAACTGCTGTGATTGATGATGGCTGCAAGATCGCCAAAGGTGTTAAAATATGGCATTTTTCTCATATCATGCCGAATTGTACATTGGGTGAGAACTGCAATATCGGGCAAAATGTAGTTATTTCTCCGTATGTGGTATTGGGTCGCAATGTAAAAGTTCAGAATAACGTATCTATATATACCGGGGTTACCTGTGCTGATAATGTATTTCTTGGCCCTTCCATGGTTTTCACTAATGTGATCAACCCACGCAGTGCTGTCAATCGCAAAAGTGAATATGCAAAAACACATGTAGGCAAAGGAGCTACTATCGGTGCAAATGCAACCATTGTATGCGGCCACGATATTGGTGAGTATGCTTTTATTGGTGCCGGAGCGGTTGTTACCAAAAACGTTCCGCCCTACTCGCTTTGGGTCGGGAACCCTGCTAAACAAATAGGTTGGATGAGTGAATATGGGCATCGTTTAAAGTTTGATAAGGATGGGATCGCTGTTTGTACAGAAAGTAAAGAACAATACAGATTAACAAATAATAAAGTAACAAAAATAGAACCCTGATCATTATGATCTTTAAGATTGTCGCTGATATATCTTAATGAATCGTATTAATCATAAAAATCTGCGTTCCATCAAACATAGCATGAGTGCTCAAAAAATAAAATTCGCAGTAATTGGTCAAGGACATATCGGGAAACGGCATGCGGAAATGGTCCGGAGAAACCCTGAGGCGGAACTGATTGCGGTTTGCGATACACTTTCAAAAGAACAATTAGGGCTAACTGATCTGAAAGAAAAATTTTATTCATCTGTTGAGGAACTTCTTACTGCACATCCCGAAATAGAAGTTGTAAATATTTGCACTCCTAACGGCTTACATGCGAAACATTCATTAGCTGCACTTGAGGCAGGAAAAAATATTGTTTGTGAAAAACCTATGGCGCTTCACAAAGCGGATTGTGAAGCAATGATACACCAAGCGTTAAAAGTGCATAAAACCATTTTCTGCGTAATGCAAAACCGTTATTCGCCACCTTCAGTTTGGTTGAAAAAAATTGTAGAAGAAAAGATCATTGGTGATATTTATATGGTTCAATTGAATTGTTACTGGAATCGTGATGAACGTTATTACCTGCCTGCCGGACAGGCAGGTAAAAAAGGCGGATGGAAGGGTTCCCAGGAATTAGACGGCGGTACCTTATTTACACAATTCTCTCATTTCATTGATATTCTGTACTGGCTTTTTGGTGATTTAAAAGATATCCAGGCAAAATTCAATGATTTTAATCATTCCGGACTAACCGAATTTGAAGACAGCGGCTTTGTAAATTTTAATTTTTCGAATGGCGGTATGGGCAGCATCAATTACTCTACTGCTGTATGGAATACAAATATGGAAAGCAGCATTACCATTATCGGAAGTAATGGAAGCGTAAAAGTTGGAGGGCAATACATGGATAAAGTAGAATATTGTCATATTAAAGATTATGTACTTCCCGAGCTTGCACCAACTAATCCTGCTAATGATTATGGTGCATACAAAGGTTCGGCAAACAACCATCATTATATTATTGAGAATGTAATAGATACTTTAAAAAAGAGAACTACAATTACTACCAATGCAATGGAGGGATTAAAAGTGGTGGATATTATCGAACGAATTTATGCATTGAGAAAAGAAAATAGAAAGGGTTAATTATTTGTAGTTTGTAGTTTAATATTCTATGGCGACAATAAAACAATTTGAATTTGATGAATCTTATGATTTAGCAAAAACAATTATAAATAAATCTGGAAGTTTTATAACCTATTTGAATAAATCCGATCACAGAGGAGAAAAATTTAAATACAGAACAGAGGTAAACAACAAACAACAAACAACAAATACATTTCAACAAACAACAACTCTTTTGTAATGATTAACAAAATTAAAAACAAAGAAGCTAAAATTGCAGTCATAGGACTGGGGTACGTAGGATTACCAATAGCTTTGGCATTTGCAAAAAAAGTAAAAGTAATTGGTTTTGATATTAATGAAGAACGTGTGAAGATGATGCAAAACAACATAGATCCTTCACAAGAATTGACTGCAAAAGATTTTGAAGGCTGTGATATTGAATTTACCGCATCAATTGATGTATTAAAACAGGCCAATTTTTTTATTGTTGCAGTACCCACTCCAATTGATGAGCACAACCTTCCTGATCTAAAACCTTTGCTTGGAGCATCACGTTCTGTTGCTAAAGCGTTAAAAAAAGGCGATTATGTTGTTTATGAGTCAACTGTTTATCCCGGCTGTACAGAAGAAGATTGTATCCCGGTATTAGAAGAAATATCAGGATTGAAATTTAAAACTGATTTTAAAGTAGGATATTCTCCTGAACGTATAAATCCCGGTGATAAAGAACATACCATCACAAAAATTTTAAAAGTAGTTTCGGGATGTGATGCCGAATCATTGGAAGTAATAGCTGAGACCTATAAAATAATTGTAGAACCGGGTGTTCATAAAGCCGCATCTATTAAAGTTGCAGAAGCCGCTAAGATTATTGAAAACACACAGCGCGATCTGAATATTGCATTGATGAATGAATTGTCCATCATTTTCAGCCGGATCGGGATCAACACATATGATGTGTTGGAAGCTGCAGGTACTAAATGGAATTTCTTGAAATTCTCTCCGGGTATGGTTGGTGGCCATTGTATTGGTGTTGACCCATATTATCTAACTTACAAAGCGGAAGAGCTGGGTTATCATGCACGTGTGATCAATGCTGGACGCTATGTAAATGATTCCATGGGATTTTATGTAGCAAAACAAACCGTTAAAAAAATCATTGCTGCTAAAAAGAACCTCACCGAATCACGTGTACTGGTTATGGGTGCAACTTTTAAAGAAAATGTAACCGATATACGTAATTCCAAAGTGGCCGATGTTGTTAAGGAATTCAGATCTTTTGGAGTACAGGTAGATATTGTTGACCCACATGCTTCATCTGAAGAATTAAAACATGAATATGGTTTTGAGTTAGCACCAAAGATCGGAAAAGGTTATGATGCAGTTGTAATATGTGTAAACCATAAAGAATATTTAACATTAGACGAAGCCTATTATAAAACAATTCTTTCTGATGGAGGAATTTTAGTAGATGTAAAAGGTGTTTTGAGAGGAAAGATCAAAAATTTAACATATTGGAGTCTTTAATATAATGATTATCCACGCAACAGTCTTCGACAGGCTCAGACTGACTAATCACGTGGTCACATTGAGCCGTCGAAATGTGTGCGAAAGCATTTAAATCTCAATTAATGAAAAAAATATTAATTACCGGAGGTGCCGGATTTATTGGCTCACATGTGGTCCGATTATTTGTAAATAAATATCCGAATTATCAAATTGTGAATCTGGACAAGCTGACCTATGCCGGCAATCTTGCTAATTTAAAAGATATTGAAAACAAATCCAATTATTTTTTTGTAAAAGGTGATATCGTTGATGCCGCATTTATCAATGAACTTTTTTCAATACATAAATTTGACGGAGTAATTCATTTAGCTGCTGAAAGCCATGTTGACAGAAGCATCTCTAACCCTCTTGAATTTGTAATGACAAATGTTATAGGCACAGTGAATCTGCTTAATGCCGCAAAAAGTTCATGGTTATCAGCTCCCTCCCCTTCGGGGAGGGCTGGGGAGGGGCCACATCGTTTCTATCATGTTTCTACTGATGAAGTTTATGGGACTTTAGGTGAAACAGGAATGTTCACTGAAACTACTGCTTACGACCCGCACAGCCCCTACTCCGCTTCAAAAGCCAGCTCCGATCATTTTGTAAGAGCATATCATGATACGTACGGAATGAATATCGCTATTTCAAATTGTTCAAACAATTATGGCAGCCATCATTTTCCTGAAAAATTAATTCCGTTGTCTATTCATAATATAAAAAATAATAAAGCTATCCCTATTTATGGAAAAGGTGAAAACGTTCGCGACTGGCTGTTTGTAGAAGATCATGCCCGAGCAATTGATGTTATTTACCACAATGCAAAAACAGGCGCAACGTTTAATGTTGGCGGACATAATGAATGGACCAATATTGACCTGATCAATTTATTGTGCAAAATAATGGACAAAAAATTAAAACGTGCTGAAGGGACATCTGCCAAATTAATTACCTATGTGAAGGACCGTGCCGGCCATGATCTACGTTATGCGATAGATTCATCAAAATTACAAAAAGAACTAGGCTGGACCCCTTCTTTACAATTTGAAGAAGGCTTAGAAAAAACGGTTGATTGGTATCTTGCTAATGAAAGCTGGTTAAACAATGTGACATCAGGAAATTATAAGAAATATTACGAAGAACAATACACCAAAAGATAGTTTAAAGTCTAAAGTCTAAAGCTTGAACTTTGGACTTTAGACTTTAAACCTTGAACATATTATGTACAATACTCCTTTTCACACCACAGATATTTCCAAAAAAACCTTTCTTGTTACAGGTGGTGCAGGTTTCATAGGTTCTAATCTTGTTGAATATCTGTTAAAATACAATGCCAAAAAAGTTATTGTGCTTGATAACATCGCCACCGGATTTGAGGAAAATATAAAACCTTACTTATTACTGCCGAATTTCAAATTTATCAAAGGCGACATTTGTACTATTGATGATTGTCATAAAGCCTGCGAAGGAGTTGACTATGTTTTTCACCAGGCTGCCTTAGGCTCTGTACCACGTTCTATACAAAACCCTATTGCTACGCACAATGTAAACGCGACAGGTTTTATTAATGTACTAATTGCAGCACGGGATGCAAAAGTAAAACGTGTAGTATATGCAAGTTCTTCTTCTGTTTATGGCGACAGCAAAATATTACCAAAAGTAGAAGATCAAATTGGCAAACAACTTTCACCTTATGCGGTTTCAAAAATGACCAATGAACTATACGGTGAGATCTTTGCAAAAACATATACTATGGAAGTAGTAGGCTTGCGTTATTTTAATATTTTTGGCCCGCGTCAAAATCCACAAGGTGAATATGCAGCGGCAATTCCTTTATTTATAAATGCTTTATTACATGATCAGTCTCCTGCAATAAATGGTGATGGCGAACAAACCCGTGATTTCACCTTTGTGGAAAATGCGGTACAAGCCAATGTAAAAGCCATGTTTGCCGAAAACCTAAACACACAGGGAAACGTATTTAATATTGCTATTGGTGAGCGGATCTCTTTAAATCAACTCATTAATACATTAAAAAAATTAATCAGTTCTGATAAACAAGCAATATATAGATCCGAACGACCCGGGGATGTTCGTGATTCATTAGCAGATATTTCAAAGGCGAAAAAATACTTGAATTACCAGCCTCAGATAAAAACTGAAGAAGGATTGAAACATACCTTGGAATGGTTTAAGGCTGTAGGCAATAGGCAGTAGGCAAAAAAGAAAATAAGATAATCTGTATAATCATAAAACTCTACATCATCCGAGTCCATTTATACACAGATTCATAATTAGCATAGATCCGTTATCCACACACAGATTAGTATATTAGTATAGATTGGTAATTAGTAGATGGGACTCTTTAACATATTCAAAAAAAGCACACGCTTAAAAACAGCAGTAGATCTTTCAGCCTTAGGTTGTGACGTACATTCCCATTTTATTCCCGGTATTGACGATGGTGCCAAAAGCATTGAAGATAGCTTGCAAATGATCACCGGCATGTACCACATGGGATATAAAAAGGTGATCACTACTCCCCATATTATGAGCGATTATTATCGCAACACACCCGAAATTATTTTAGGTGGATTAGAAAAAATAAAAAATGCACTTAAAGAAGCTAATATTCCAATTGAAGTAGAAGCGGCAGCTGAATATTATATTGATTTTGATTTTGAACGTAAATTAAAAACAGAACAGCTGCTTACTTTTGGGAACAAATACCTGCTATTTGAAGTTTCTTACATGAATCCTCCCGATAATTTATATCATGTTTTGTTTGAAATGCAGATGCGGGGGTACAAACCGGTATTGGCGCATCCGGAACGGTATAACTTCTGGCACAATGAATTTGAAAAATATGAGGAGTTTATTGATAAGGGCATTTTACTTCAACTGAACATTAATTCACTGACCGGTTATTATTCCTTAGCAACAAAAAAAATTGCAGAGCAAATGATCGACAAAAATATGATCTCCTTTCTAGGGACTGATTGTCATCATGAAGGACATATTTCCTTAATAAAAGAAGTAGTGTATGAAAAACACTTGCATCAATTAGTGGAAAGTGGGAAACTGCTAAATAAAACGTTGTAATTAAACAGCAACCACAGCTTTGATATGTGGATGTGGATCATAACCCTCCAGCGTAAAATCTTCAAACTTAAATCCAAAAATATCCTTTACTGCCGGATTTATTTTTAATGTTGGCAGCTTGCGCAGATCCCGTGATAATTGTAGTTTGGTTTGTTCTATATGATTAGAATACAAGTGTGCGTCACCCAGAGTATGAATAAAGTCGCCGGGTTTTAAATTGCATACCTGCGCCATCATCATTGTTAAAATAGCATAGGAA
Organism: Bacteroidota bacterium; assembly: GCA_052389695.1. GTDB lineage: Bacteria > Bacteroidota > Bacteroidia > 2-12-FULL-35-15 > 2-12-FULL-35-15 > 2-12-FULL-35-15. The sequence goes on from JBQTHQ010000154.1 coordinate 8,314, forward strand.
GCTATATTAAAAGGAACTCCTAAAAAAATATCCGCACTGCGTTGATACAATTGGCAGCTTAATTTGCCTTCAGCCACATAAAACTGAAAAAATGCATGACAGGGTGGTAATTTCATTTTATCAATCTCTCCAACATTCCAGGCGCTCACGATCATTCTTCTGCTATCCGGATTATTTTTTATTTGATTGACCACTTGTGTGATCTGATCAATGTGTCTGCCATCGGCAGTAGGCCAGCTACGCCATTGAGAACCATATACTGGGCCAAGGTTTCCATTTTCATCTGCCCATTCATCCCATATTGTTACACCATTTTCTTTTAAATATTGAATATTGGTATCACCTTTTAAAAACCACAACAACTCATGCAATATTGATTTTAAGTGCAATTTTTTTGTTGTCAGCATCGGAAATCCCTCTTGTAAATCAAAACGCATCTGGTAACCAAACACGCTCATGGTTCCGGTTCCGGTACGGTCTGTTTTTTTTGCCCCATGCTCCATTACATGGTGCATTAGATCATGATATTGCTTCATCTTTCAACAAATTACGAATTTTAACGATAAAAGATGTTTAATTATTTTAAAAACCTTAGACATAAACATATTATTTGATAAACCTCAAATTTAAAAAAGCATGGTTTATTAGCTGTCCAAAAAGGTTTTAAGTTTTCATATTATATCAACAAATCATAAAAAAAAGATCTTTGAGATTAGCTTTAACTTAAATTTGTTTCATAAATCGAAACTATGTCTATATCCATAATAGTAGCAGTTGCGGAAAACAATGTCATCGGGAAAGACAATGCGCTGATCTGGCATTTACCAGCGGACATGAAGTTCTTTAAAGAAAAAACTATGGGACATTGTGTGATCACAGGACGAAAAAATTATGAATCCATTCCTGAAAAATTTCGTCCATTGCCAAATCGCACCAATATTATTATTACTCGCCAGAAAAATTATCATGCTCCGGGGGCCATTGTAGTCGGCTCCGTTAAAGAAGCCATTGAAAAAGCTAAAGAAACGGGCGATAAGGAAATTTTTATTATTGGCGGAGCGGAGATATTTAAACAAACCCTGTATTTAACCGATAAGATCTATTATACCAGAATTTATCATTCATTTGAAGGGGATACTTTTTTTCCTGAATTAAATACTGAAGAATGGAAAGAAACCTCCCGAAAAGACCATTATCCTGATGAAAAGAACAAACACCGGTACTCTTTTATTGAATTCGAAAAAATTCCCTAAATTTGATATATTACTAACTAAATGAAAAAATAATTTTTAAAGGACTAAACTTTTCGATTTTATGATCGTCAAAGAACTGTTAAACATAAAAAACAAATAAAAACATGAAAACAAGAAGCATTTTTACATGTATTATTCTCGCTTTAACTGCTGTTGTTTACACCGGCTGTAAAAAAGAAGAAAAAAAACCAAGCAAATATTCTGCGGCAAGCGACAATGCAGCTGCTGATAATGCATTTGCCGGGATATGGAAACAGATCGGTACTGTTACAGATAGTTCTGATGCAGTACGTTCATCCTGCGCTACTGTTACTTTTTCATCGTGGGATACAGTTACCTGGCCCAAAACTGTAACTATTGATTTTGGACCTACTAATTGCCCAGGGTCTGATCTAAATAACAGAAGAGGTAAAATAACTGCTGTGTTCACCGGCCCTTATTTGAAATCAGGGACACAAATTACAGTAACACTTACCAATTACTATCATAATGATTATTATGTTCAAGGTACCCAAACCATCACAAATAAAGGCAAAAATTCCGCTGGGAATCTGGTATATAACGTAGTTGTAAATAATGCTACTGTTACTACTCCTGATGGCTCAAAAACCAGCAGCTGGACCACTAACCAGGATAGGGAATTTATTGCAAACGGAACAGGGATTTGGGATGATGTTTATTTGATCAGAGGTCTTGCCAATGGTGTTTCAGCCGAAGGTGAAGCCTATTCAATTATAACAAACACTGATCTACGTATAAATATTGGCTGTCCTTGGATCGTTAGCGGAAATTTTACATTAAAGCTGGATAGCTATCCTAATTATCCTATTGTATTTGATTATGGCTCGGGTGCCTGTGATGCCGCTGCTACAGCTACTTTGAATGGCACTACTTATAATATTGTAATGAAATAATATCATAAGATTAAAAAGGCCCCATCCTGGCATCAGGATGGGGCCTTTTAATTGTCAAAGTATTACTTATGCTACTTTCAATTTATTAAATGTAGATCTTTTGAGTTTATCCTTCGCATAACGCAAAGTGATACTTACTTCTTTCACGTTTGAATCCGATGGAGTATCAAACATTAAATCTACCATAATAGCTTCACAAATCGAACGTAAGCCGCGTGCACCTAATTTAAACTCCATTGCTTTCTCTACAATAAAATCCAATACACCCTTTTCAAATTTTATTTTCACGCCATCCATCTCAAATAAATGTGTGTATTGTTTTATCAGTGCATTTTTAGGTTCGCTTAATATGCGTAATAATGTGCTGGCATTAAGTGGATCCAGATAAGTTATTACCGGTAAACGGCCAATCAGTTCTGGTATCAAACCAAAACTTTTCAAATCCTGGGGAGAAACATATTGCAATAGATTTTCTTTGTCAATGCTTTCTGTCTCTTTATTTACATTATAACCAATAGCCTGCGTATTTAAACGTTTTGCGATATTGCGGCTGATCCCGTCAAATGCCCCTCCGCAAATAAATAAGATATTCTTTGTATTTACCTGGATCATTTTTTGTTCCGGGTGTTTTCTACCGCCTTGTGGTGGAACTCCTACTGTTGAACCTTCTAATAGTTTTAATAATCCCTGCTGAACACCTTCACCTGATACATCACGGGTAATGGATGGATTATCACTTTTACGTGAGATCTTATCGATCTCATCAATAAATACAATACCTCTTTCAGCAGCAGCCACATCAAAATCAGCAGCCTGCAATAAACGGGATAAAATGCTTTCCACGTCTTCTCCTACATAACCTGCTTCAGTAAGAACTGTTGCATCAGCAATGCAGAAAGGAACGTTCAACACTTTTGCAATGGTGCGCGCTAAAAGGGTTTTTCCTGTTCCTGTTTCACCCACCATGATCACATTTGACTTTTCGATCTCTATTTCTTCTTTCTGTACTGTCTTTGATTGCGTTTGTATCAACCGTTTATAATGATTGAATACAGCTACGGAAAGTATTTTTTTTGCTTCATCCTGCCCGATCACATATTCATCCAGATGCTTTTTTATCTCAATAGGTTTAAGCAACTGCAATGCACTAAAATGTGAGAGCCCCGTACGCTGGCCTACTTCATCACGCACTATTGTTTGCGCCTGCGTAACACAATGGTTGCAAATATGGCCAGTGATGCCTGCAATAAGCACATCAGTGCTTTGCTTGTTCCGTCCGCAAAACGAACATTTTATTTCTTTTTCTTCTTTTGCCATTTGAATCAGTTAGCAGTAGGCAATTTGCAATAGGCAAATCATCTACTGTGTTTATTATAAAAAATGGTCAATAACCGAAGCCATTAACCATTCCTAATTTATCGGTTTAAATTATTTTGTTTTTAATAAGATCTCATCCACCATACCGTAAGCTTTTGCTTCTTCGGATGTCATCCAGTAATCGCGATCACTATCAGCCCATACTTTTTCATAAGTTTGATTGCTGTGACGTGCGATGATATCATATAATTCTTTTTTCAACTTTTGGATCTCGCGTGCTGTAATCTCGATATCAGAAGCTTGTCCTTCGGCACCACCCATTGGTTGATGAATCATTACACGTGCATGTTTTAATGCCGCACGTTTACCTTTTGCTCCTGCACACATCAATACTGCACCCATAGATGCTGCCATTCCGGTACAAATAGTAGCTACATCAGGAGCAATATATTGCATGGTATCATAAATACCTAAACCTGCATATACCGAGCCTCCCGGGCTGTTCAAATAGATCTGGATATCTTTCTTAGCATCCACCGATTGTAAAAATAATAACTGGGCCTGCATAATATTAGCAACCTGGTCATCAATACCTGTTCCCAGGAAAATAATACGATCCATCATCAAACGGGAGAACACGTCCATTTGAGCAACATTCAATTGACGCTCCTCAATGATATAAGGGGTCATATTAGAAATATTATGTCTTGTGTAAGCATCAAAAGTATTTCCACTAATTCCTTTATGCTTTACAGCGTACTTACGAAATTCATTGTTATCGAACATAGTTTTTTAAAGTTTTAAGTTTTGAGTAATAAGTTCTAAGTTTTAAGATTACTATTTAAAAGTACAAACAAATATAAACATCAAATTTTTGTTTATCTATTTGGCTGTATTAAAGAAATCATCATACGGAACTTCTTTATTCTCCAATGTAAATTTGGTTTTAAATAATTCCATTACTTTTTGTCCGTATAGTTTTTCATATATCTTTTTTCCTTCTTCCTGGTTTGATAAAACACGCTGTACTGTTTGATTCAGTTCTTCTTCAGCTATTGGTGCAGGATTATATTTACCAAACTGCTCAATGATCAGTTTTTTGGTATGTTCTATCACTTCTTCATTCGTTACTTTAAGTTCATTGTCCTTAATGATCTTATTTTCGATCAACTGCCATTTCAAACCTTTGGAATAACTTTCAAATTCAGCTTCTACTTGTTCAGGAGTTACAGGTTTTTCATTTACGGCAACTATCCAACGTTTTAAAAACTCAGTCGGTAAACTAAAGTTGATCTTGTTCATCAAATACTCTACCACATCGTTATAGAACTTACGTTCACTATCATTAGTAAACATAGAAGCCAATTCATCTTTAATTTTTGCCCTGAATTCTTCTTCGGTACTAACATTCCCTTCTCCATAAATTTTGTTGAAAAATTCCTGGTTAATTTCAGCAGCAGCTAAACGGCTAACACCTTTTACAGTAAACTGTATCTTAGAAGTTAATTTCTCAGCAGCAGCTTTATCAATTCCTAACATAGCAGCCAGGTCTACCGGATTTTCAGATAATTTTTGAGCTTCAACCACTACTTTGTCTTCTTTTCTAACGCCAGTGAATGCTTTTTTAGCGGTTACGTCTTTCACGCGCTCTAAAAATAAAGAACCTGTTTTAAAAATACCTCCGGCTAAGATCTCACCATTTGCATCCAACTCCACAAAATCACCATTTAACAGATCTCCTTCTTCAGAAACTTCCACCTGTTCTACTTTTCCATAACGTTTTGCAATATCAGTTACATATTTATTTACCAAGGCTTCGTCAATTTTAACGGTTTGGTAAATGAATTTATCTTTTGGAGACAGTTCTACTTTAAATTTAGGGGCCAATCCCATTTCATATAAAAACTCAAATTCTTTCTGATTATCCCAATCAATTTTTTTATCATCAGCTTTTGGCAAAGGATTACCAAGCACTTCAATTTTATTTTCCTGAAGATATTTATATAAAGAATCATTTAATAACTTGTTGATCTCATCCACCAATATGGATTTTCCATACATTTTTTTGATCATTCCTGTTGGTACTTTACCGGGACGAAATCCAGGGATATTGGCCTTTTTCTGGTAATCTTTCAAAGCAGTTTCTACTTTTGGTAAATAATCTTCAGCCACTACCCTTACCTTTAATACGGCATTCAATTCATCTATGTTTTCCTGAATAATATTCATTTTACTTTAATAATTTAATTGATATTTTATTTGTTTTTTTTAAGGGGAACAAAAGTACGATTTTTTGCCATAAATAATAGCATTTAGCATGTTTTAACGAAAAAAGCCTGCCGGGTAACGGACAGGCTTTGATCATATTTTAGAAAAGTTCAGTTTTTTAATAGCTTTTGTTTATGAATAAGGCCATTTTCATACTGAATATGTAAATAATACATTCCGCTTTTAACCTCTGTTATATTAATGATTTCATCCTTTGAATGAACTGTTTTTTCAACCACTTTTCTGCCCAATTGATCATATATTTTGTATTGTTTTAGCAGGGATGCTGCTGTTAACCGGTAAATACCATTGGATGGATTAGGATAAAGTATACTATTTGTTTCCTCTTTCAATACTGAAATATCCATTACAATAGGCATATTCACATGTAAGCCTATAAAGAAAGAAAATGATCCAAAATCAGAAGAACGCTGATTGCAATAAACACTCAGTCCGAACATATAATTACCGCTTGAATCAATATGGTATACCTGTGTGAATTTATATTTATTAGTATCCTGAACAATTACCCATTTTATAACATACTCCCAGGTTGACAGTACATACGAAGTATCCCAGTAACATGTATCAACAGGTATTGAATAATCCAAACCGCAATTTTGAGCAGCATTTGAATACAATGTATCTAAATAGGTTAACGAATAGGGATCCGTAAAGTAGATTGTTCCCGGCTTACCTACTACAAAAGTTGTATTTACAGTATTAGATAGAGAATCTGTAACTGTAACGATATAATATCCGGGGCAAAGGCCTGATACTGTAGAATCTGTTGAACCTGATGAAAAATTATAGATATAAGGAGGTTTTCCTCCATAAGCAATAGCATACCCTCTGCCATCACATAAAGATGAATCGGATACAGGGTAACCTTGCGCAGATAACCATAAGGGGTTAGGACCTGCACTACACGTAACAGTATCATAAAAAGTTGTGAAATTATATCCTATAAAATTATTCATATAATCACCTACGCGAAGAGTTAAATCATAATAACCATACCAGGCAAGTAAACTATCATCAATTGCTATATTATTAATTTGAGCAAGATTTGTATCGACAGCCACTTTACCAAATTGAGAATGATCATGTTGATTATACACGCTATACCAATAGGGAGAAGTGCCACCCGAAACCTGGTCAATGGTCAAATGTCCGAAAGCGGTATCATTATAATAAAATAAAGAAGTATTTAATTGAAAAGTTGTACCTGACACTGAGGCATCTTTAATACCCGCATAAATCATACTTCCACAGGTTCCATCACTAATGGCAACTATATAACCACGCTGGGAAGTAATACATAACCCGGTAATATGATTTCCTGTACCTATCACTTGAGGAAGATATACTGTAGTATCATACCAGGTATATGTTACAGAGGACGGGCAACCTATACACTGTATGTCCATTACCCCATCACACACTCCCGGTGCAGATGCATTGGTAACTAAAAATTGAATCTGTATATCCTGTGCCTGAATGTGGAATGAATAAATTGACAATGCAATAATTGGAAGTAGAAATTTTAAATTTTTCATATGAAAGAATTTAATAAAAGATGTTTTTTATAAAAAATGGTTACATTATGTATTACAAATTAAAAAGTCCCGTTCGGTTTATCGAGCAGGACTTTTTAGGTAAATTATACCTGAATATAATTATGCTAATTTAACATTTACAGCATTTAAACCTCTCTTACCCTCCTGAACTTCAAAAAGCACTTCATCATTTTGACGAATTTCTTCTGTTAATCCGGATACGTGAACGAAGAACTCTTCGTTTGAGTCATTTGATTTAATGAACCCAAATCCTTTTGTTTCATTAAAAAATTTTACAATTCCACTTTTCATTTAATTTATTTTTATTGATTTATAATGGTACAAAGATACACAAATAATCGGAATGGCTTAATAATTCAGCTTTACTGATTACACTATCCTTAACATTGAACGCGTAAAACTATGACATAGCCAGGCAAATATGCTCTATTGGCTGTTTTGAGAGGCTTTACTTTTATAAAATTGGATATATTTGTTTCATATATGCCTATATATAATAGAAAAAATAATAGAATGCGAATCGCAAAAATTATAGCTGCTGGAATCCTGCTATGTACACAATGTTTATTTTCACAAACAGTTTCTGACTATATAATATCTAAAAAGAACGATACAGTACCTATATCTGTTGAAAAATGGAATAACACAAGAATTATCTCTGATGTAAATGGGGTAAGGACAAAATATAAGGCCAAACAAATTAAAGAATATAAAATCAGTAATGTATATGGGGAATCTGCCAGAATTTGTCCTCCTTTAATTGGGATAAAAAAATGGATGTTCCTTGAACGAATTGTATCAGGTAAAATAAACATTTATACAATAGAAGCCAGTGAAAGAAGTTTAGATAGCAAAACCGGAAATAACACCGGCAATTATTTAACAGATTATTCTCATACTTATTCTGAGGTTACTATTTATTATATCAGGAAAAAGCCGGATGGTAAATATAAAAAGTTATATGGGTACGGAAAATTGCGGAAGATGGCAAGTGATTGTCCAACATACATTGAAAAACATAAGAACTCCGACCCATACTATCCATACATCGAAGAAGCTGAATTTTATAATAACAATTGCAAATAAAACAAGAGTCCCAAAATGGGACTCTTGTTTGTGCGGATGAAGGGACTCGAACCCCCACGCCTTACGGCACCAGATCCTAAGTCTGGCGCGGCTGCCAATTACGCCACATCCGCATTAATTTTGTCACTCTTACTTTTAACAATCGGTTTGGCTGCTCCCGAAAACAATCAAAATTTTCAATTTTGCTTTGATTCGGGATCCCGTCAAACTACGAAATCGGAGATTTCTGGTTTGCGGGACAATTACGCCACATCCGCATTTATTTTTAATTGGACGGCAAAGATATGATTTTTTTCAAAAACAAACTCCTAAAAATTATGATAAGTAAATTTAAAATTTACCAATTACTCGTTCTCGACACAACTGACACGTTAGTCGGTTCGAGCGAAGTCGAGAACGAACTAAGAGCTTATCAACAGTTGTAAACAACCGTTGATAACATATTTAACAGGTACTTGAATAAAGTTTTATTTTTGTATCAAATGCTTACCATAAATCCAAAAGAGGTTAAACCATCGGTATTACATGGCTATTTACTTGGCGCTGTAGCCCCGCGCCCCATTGCTTTTGCAAGTACCATTGATAAAGATGGTAATCCTAATTTGGCTCCATTCAGCTTTTTTAATGTATTCAGTTCTAATCCACCCATCGCTATTTTTTCACCGGCACGCAGCGGACGCACAAGCCAAACCAAACACACACATGATAATATCAAAGAAGTACCTGAAGTTGTGATTAATGTTGTTAATTACAATATGGTACAGCAAACCTCCCTTGCCAGTACTGAATATCCAAAAGGTGTGAATGAATTTACCAAAGCAGGCTTGACACCTGTTCCATCCAAAATGGTGAAACCATTCAGAGTAAAAGAATCGCCTGCACAGCTGGAATGTAAAGTAAAAGAAGTGATCGAGCTGGGTGATCATGGTGGTGCAGGGAATCTGATCATTTGTGAAGTGGTATTGATGCATATCAGTGAAGATGTATTGGATGCAAACCAACAAATTGATCCCAATAAAATGGACCTGGTTGCACGTTTAGGTGCTAACTGGTATAGCAGAGCGCATGGATCCGCTTTATTTGAAGTGGAAAAACCATCCGCTAATTTAGGTATTGGAATTGATCAAATTCCTGAGTATATTCGCAATTCAAATGTGCTAACAGGCAATAATTTAGGGCAGTTGGGCAATATCGCCAAAATCCCAAGTAAAGAGGAAATTGAGACATATAAAAATTCAGGAGCCATCAAAACTTTAAAAAAAGACGAAATACACGAGGTAGCTAAGAAATTACTGGAAGCTAATAAAGTGGAAGAAGCATGGAAGGTACTTTTGTTGGAAGGCAGGATTCAGTAACAGAAGACATAAAGAAATTTTGCAGTAAGCAATCGATCAGTAGGCAATGGTAATAAGTAATATGTAATAAGCAATATGTAATATGTAGGTAATACCTAAATTAACTTAATTAACTTAATCAACCGATTAACTAATAACTAATAACTAATAACCAATAACTAATAACTAATAACCAATAACTAACAACTAAAATAACATGGACATCACAGGAATCTTAAAAGTAAAAAACGAAGCTCAACAAGTATCTGAAAAATTCAAAAAAAGAGAGTTTGTAATAACCGATAATTCATCTCAATACCCGCAACACATATCATTTCAATTGACTCAGGATAAATGCAGTTTACTTGATCAATATAAAGTTGGTGATGAATTAAAAATACATTTTAACCTGCGCGGCCGCGAATGGACATCACCTAAAAATGAGATAAAATATTTTAATACCCTTGAAGCATGGCGTATTGAAACCATTAATTCCAACGCAGGTACATCATCCGGCATGAATGATACTGCGCAAACGATCACAGCTGCTTCAGCAGAAGAAGATCTTCCGTTTTAATGCAATTCGTTTGATTGAATAATGCTAAATGAAAACACAGGATTTGCATCAATTGCAGGGTACTTTAAGGCTAAAAATTCTCGACCTGTATTACAAAGTAAATGCAGGACATATTGGCTGTTCACTTAGCTGTATTGATTTAATTATTGGTTCTCTTATCCACAATAAAACGAACCCGAATAACTTTATTTTATCCAAAGGGCACGCAGCAGGTGCCCTTTATATTTGCCTTAATCATATGGGAGATATATCAGATACTGAACTCGGCACTTTTTATCAGAATGGCACCACTCTTCCTGCACACCCGGCAGCCGGCAAATTCAAAAACATTCCCTTTGCTACCGGTTCTCTCGGTCATGGTTTCCCAATTGGCGCCGGAATCGCCAAAGCAAACAAATTAAAAAAAGACAATACCCCTGTTATTGTATTGTTATCAGATGGAGAAACCAATGAAGGTACAACCTGGGAAGCTGCACACTTTGCAAGGCAACATCAACTGGATAATCTTATTATCATAATAGATAAAAATAAAATACAAGGATTTGGTTATACCCAGGATGTTATGGGGGATACCTCTACCGCAGCCATGTGGAAAAGCCTGGGCTTTGAAGTAAGTAGTGTTGACGGGCATAATGTGGATGCAATAGTTGAACAAATAAGTAAAGCAAAAGCTTCTAAAAACAATTGTCCAAAAGTTATTATTGCTGATACTGTAAAAGGAAAAGGTGTTTCTTACATGGAAAACCAAGTTGCATGGCACTACAATCCCATGAATGATGATTTATACAAACAAGCAGTTACTGAAATTAAAAGCAAATACAAGGTCTAAAATTAATCTATGGACAAAGTATCTCCACAAATTATTAAGGAAATAAAACGTTTGAAAGGACCTATCTGTATTTTCGGAGCAGGTGGTTTTATTGGTATCAACCTGCTGAATACTCTCCTTTTATACAGAAAAGATGTTTATGGGATTTCAAAAGATATTAATAATAACTGGAGATTCATGGCTTCCCAAACGCCTTTGTCCAAATTAATAACCTGCGATATAAATGATACCAACCAGGTAAAAGAACTGATTGAAAAATTAAAACCAAAAACAATTTTTAATCTTGCCGCATTCGGCGCATACTCTAAACAAAAAGAATACAAATTAATTTATGATACTAATTTTAATGCTACCATAGGTATAATTGAAATTCTTAAACAATATAATTTTTCGGCATACATTCATGCAGGTTCCAGTTCGGAATACGGTCTCAACAGCTCTGCCCCTGATGAGCAGGATAATCTCATTCCAAATAGTCATTATGCCGTATCTAAAACAGCGGCTTATTATGCTATAAAATATTATGGAGAAATAGAAAAACTTCCGGTAGTACACTTACGCTTATATTCTGCTTATGGACCATGGGAAGAGCCCGACAGGCTTATCCCTGTTTTGATAGCCCATGCGCGAAAAAATAAATTTCCTCCATTGGTACAACCACTTATTTCCAGAGATTTTATTTATATATCTGATGTTATTTCAGCATTCATCTGTTCTGCATCTCAATTGAAGAAAAAACAGTATGGTAAAGTGTATAATGTAGGCACTGGTAAAAAAACCACTATTAAACAATTAGCAGGGACAGTGAAAAAATTATGCAAGGTAAGTACATCTGCTCATTTTGGTAAAATGAAAAACAGGTTATGGGATGTGCAGGACTGGTATGCAAATGTAAAAACAATAAAAAAAGATTTTAAATGGAAACCTCAAGTTCCCATTGAGCAAGGATTGAAAAAAGTCATCAAATGGCAAGAAAATATTAACTTCGATACCGCCTACTGGAACTGGACAAACAAATCATGAGTATACCGACTTTTTCAATTGTTCTACCCATTTATAATCAATCAGCTCATATTGATCAGCTTTTTGATCAATACAATCAACTATTATTACAAATGGAAGATAGCTGGGAATTATTATTCATTGTAAATGGTTCAAAAGATGATTCATTTGAAAAAGCAAGCAGGCTGGCTCAATCACATCCAAATGTAAAAGCATATGATCTGAAAAAAGGTGGCTGGGGAAGAGCTGTTAAATTTGGCCTTTCGGAAGCAACCGGCAAATTTATTTGTTATACCAATTCGGCAAGAACAAGCGCTTCCGATCTCATATTAATGCTTCGTTATGCCAAAGTAAATGATCATGTGGTAATAAAAGCAAACAGAATTATCAGAGAACTCTTTATCAGGCGACTAGGCTCCGTACTCTATAACCTGGAATGCCGGTTGTTATTCAGGGTACCGGTATGGGATGTAAACGGCACTCCAAAAGTGTTTCCTAATGCAGTTATAAAACAAATTGAAATACACTCTGACAATGATCTGATTGACGCTGAATTAATGGCAAGGTGTTATAATAATAATATTCCTTTTATTGAAGTGCCTATCACATCCACCAAAAGAATAAGTGGGAAAAGCACCACAAGTTTAAAATCCGCATTTAAAATGTATCTTGGATTACTATTATTAAAAGGCAAGATATGAGCAGCAATTCCAAACAAAATATTTGGGACAGACAATCCAAAGAGTATAGGGAACCTGCTGAAATATTTGCGGAATCTTATCGTAATTCCGAGGTGTCTCCGGAAAGCTTAACATACAAAACCAGCGGAGATTTTCTCAATGTATTGGATAAAGCCAA
>JBQTHQ010000155.1:0-7448 GCA_052389695.1 Bacteroidota bacterium
TATTCTATTACTAGGCATTGCAATGCCTTTAAAATATTTCGCAGGAATGCCCCAGGCTGTTAAGATTACAGGAATGATCCACGGAATATTATTTTTATTGTACATCGCTGTACTTATCCATGTGGCTGTGGTTTACCATTGGTCTATAAAAAAAATAGCCATTGGTTTCATTGCTTCACTGATCCCTTTCGGTCCGTTTTACCTGGACAAGATGCTGAAGGATAAAGAAAATTAATTTATCCCAATAATGTTTTCTCCACTGCCTTTAATATCTCAAAGGCTTTCTCAGTAGTAGCGGCTTCTGCATAATTACGCAATACGGGTTCAGTACCTGATGCGCGTATCATCATCCATTCATCATTATCGAAAAAGTATTTCCAGCCATCAATGGTTTCAATACGTTTTACTTTATAAGGACCAAATGAATCGTATTTATTATTCTTGCAATTTTCTACAATTTCTGTTTTTACCTCCTCTTTTAAATGCATATCGCTTCGCTCAAATTTAAATTCACCGACAATTTTATACACTTCCTGTATCAGTTCATCCAGCGTTTTTCCTGATTTTACCATGTATTCCCAAATGGTCAAGCCCATCCATATTCCATCACGTTCAGGGATATGGCCTTTAATGGCAATCCCTCCACTCTCTTCCCCACCAAGTAATACATCTTCAGAAACCATAATTCCGGCAACGTATTTAAAACCAATTTTTGTGACCTGATAATCTAATCCGTATTTCTCACACATTTTTTTCACGCGTGGTGTTACCGAAAAAGCATTCACCACTTTTCCCTTCATTTTTTTTTCTTTTACCAGGTAAGAGATCAGTAATAAAATAAGATGATGAGAGTCCACGAAATTTCCTTTACTATCATAAAGCCCTATCCTGTCAGCATCTCCATCGGTAGCTAATCCGCAATCAACCTGCCTGCCGGCAGGCAGGTATCTACCGCTTTCTGAGATCAATGTGGAAAATTCCAATAGGTTTTTATGGATCGGTTCAGGCGCCTGCCCGTCAAAACCGGGATTATAATCAGCATGCAAAAAAGTAATATCCGGTAATAGCCTGCGCATTACATTTTGTCCGGCACCATACATGGCATCATACGCAAAATTCATGGAGGTATTCCGTAATGCTTTCATGTCAAAGTTTTTTTCTACATGATCCACATACATGGTTTCAAGATCAAGATATTCGATCAATCCTTTTTTTACAAAATCATCAATGGATAAATTTTCAACATCTATTGTATTGAAATCCGGAATACGGTCTTCTATTTCCTGAACTTTATCGGGTGACAGGGGGCCACCAAAATGTCCTTTTAATTTATAGCCATTATAAGATGGCGGATTATGAGAAGCGGTTATTATTACACCCAAGGAAGCATTTTTATTTTTAGTACCCAGTGATACCATTGGAGTGGAAACGAAGTTTTTTGCAAGAAACACCTTGATACCTGCATTGGCAAATACTTTGGCAGTTGTTTCTGCGAACAGTTCCCCGGCAAAACGACAATCATGCCCAACAACAACAGTTGGTTTGTCAAAATTTTTCTTTAGCCATTCTGCAGTTGAAATAGTAACACGTGCTACATTATCAACTGTAAAATCTTTTGCGATAATGGCTCTCCAGCCATCGGTGCCGAATTTAATTTTTGTCATGATCCTATTTCTTTTTTCAATGCTATCATTTTCAAAGCGGTAACGGCTGCTTCATCTCCTTTATTACCATACTTCCCTCCTGCTCTTTCCTGTGCTTGTTTCAAAGTATCAGGAGTTAACACACCAAATATTACCGGTTTATTGTGTTTCAAGCTTACATTGGTAATGCCATTTGCTACGGCATCACAAATAAAATCAAAATGACGGGTCTCCCCCTGTATCACACATCCTAGACAGATCACCGCATCGATTTTTTTATCTTCACATAAAAATTGTGCACCCAAGGTCAATTCAAAACTTCCGGGAACATATTTTATTATAATGTTATTTTTTGCAATACCGTTCTTTATTAATGTTTTGATCGCACCATCACGTAAGGCTCCGGTAATGGCAATATTCCATTCAGCAACCACAATAGCTATACGCATTTCTTTCCCATTTGGGATTTTATTTCCTTCAACTATTGATAGATTTCTATGCGCTGATGACATCTACGAATTACGAATTTGAACGAATTACGAATCTATATTCTGTGTTTAATGTAATGTTAAAAATAAAAGGTGATTCTCTTACAAAAATCACCTTTACTTATAACTTATAACTTATAACTTATAACTCATAAATTACCCAATGCTTTTGCACGGCCAATATACTTATCCATCTCTTTTCCCTCTATAGTCTCGGCAAATTCATTTTTAATGCGCTCATATAACTTTACCGCATCTGCATAATTACCCTTATCTTCATTGGCCATTGCAGCTTTTTTAAGATAAATAGGAGTTGTGAAATTATTAACGCTTTGTTCTGCAGCTTTTAAATAAAACGTGATCGCTTCATCTGTTCTTCCTAATTCAAGATGAGCATCACCTATTGATCCGGTAGCCACAGGCGCAACCATTTGGTCATCGCCATCAAATTCCTGCAAGTGAGCTATTGCTTCCTCATATTGACCTTTTTTTAACAAACAGACACCCAGGTAATACTCTGCCAGGTTACCTGAAGGGGTAACACCATAATCTTCAACAATTTGAGAGAATCCCAAAGCAACACCATCACCATTCATGGCTTTATCCAAAGAATCCTTTTCAAAATATTGCTCAGCTTTGAACATGGCAGCACGTGCAAGAGTTTCTTCACCGGCTACATACCAGTATTTATATGCAAAATATCCGCCTACCAATGCTACAACAACACCTAAAATGATCATCAGGCTTTGTTTATTCTCTTCAATATATGCTTCCGTTTTACTAAACGCCTGTTCAACATCAACAATTGGTTCGTCTGTTACTTCTTGTGCCATGTTCTTTAATAATTAATGGATTGCAAAAATAAGTTTTTTTTGCAATATCTATAATTAATTCTCAACAATATGCTTTTGAGCCTGCTTTTTCAATAAATTTACCTCATTACAAGCCTTACCGGTAGAATGCATTTAAAAAAGCTGTCCATTCTTAATTTCAAGAATTATCCTGAGGCTCAACTCGAGTTCTCCGACCATATAAATTGTCTTACAGGCAATAATGGTGAGGGAAAGACCAATATACTGGATGCTATTCACTATTTATCCTTTTGTAAGAGCTTTTTTAACCCCATTGATAGTCAAAATATTCTGCATAATGCCCCTTTTTTCCTGATCCAAGGTTTTTTTGATGTAAATGGCAATGAGGAAGAAGTGTATTGCGGCCTAAAACGCAACCAGAAGAAGCAATTCAAACGCAATAAAAAAGAATACCAGCGGCTTGCAGAGCATATCGGACTACTTCCTTTAGTAATGATATCACCTGCAGATTCAGAGCTTATTACCGAAGGCAGTGAAAGCCGGAGAAAGTTCATTGACAGTGTTATTGCTCAATTTGACCGGGAATATCTCGAAAACCTTATTCAATACAATAAAGTGCTGTCGCAACGCAATGCCTTGTTAAAACAGATCGCTGATAGCGGCAAATTTGATAAGGATTCATTGGAAATATGGGATGTTCAACTGATCGAACACGGGAAAAAAGTGTTCGAAAAACGTAAACAGTTCATCACTGATTTTATTGCCATCTTTCAAAAATACTATGAGCTGATCTCCGGCGGCCGTGAACAGGTAGGGTTAAAATATATTTCCCATTTAAATGACAACTCATTTGCAGATGTCCTGGCCAAAGCCATTGACCGCGACAGAACAATGGAATACACCACTGTTGGAATACATAAGGATGATCTTGAATTTACGATCAATGGCCATTCATTAAAAAAATATGCATCACAAGGACAGCAAAAATCATTTTTGATCGCTCTGAAATTAGCGCAGTTCGATTTTATCAAAAAAATAAAAAACATCACTCCTATTCTATTACTCGATGATATTTATGATAAGCTGGACGACCTTCGTGTAAAGCAATTAATGGAGCTGGTAAGCAGTGATAACTTTGGGCAACTATTTATTACTGATACTCACCCAAATCGATTAGCTAATTTATTTAAAACAACAAACGCCGACTTTAAAGTGTTTAAGATCAACAATGGGAACGCGATAGAAATTATAAATGAGGAATTAAAAATTAAAAATTGATTCAGCGAATTACTGAAGATGAATGTTTAACTAATATCTGACAACCATTAACCAATCACCTAGTGACCAATCAACCATTGACCAATGTCCAAGCACAACGAACATAGCTTAAAAGAAGTAATTGATCAGTTATTAAAAGCTTATAAACTGGATGATAAAATGGCGGAAAGAAGATTGCTTGCTTCCTGGGATAATGTAATGGGTATAATGATTGCAAAACACACAAAAGATCTTTTTATCCGGAATAAACAATTATTCGTTACACTGGATTCATCTGCATTACGCAATGAATTATCTATGGCAAAAGCAAAGATCATTAAAATGCTGAATGATGAAGTGGGACAGGAAGTTATAACGGAAGTGATACTTAAGTAAATTATAAATGATGAATTATAAATTATAAATGATTACGCTATGATTAAAAAAACTGCTTTTATATTAACTGTTATTGGGTTAATGACAAACTCCCTTACTGCTCAAACCGATTCAATAATGATCCGGAAAATTTTCAATGAAGCTCTGACCAATGGAAAAAGTTATTCCAACCTGGAGTACCTGGTAAATAAAATTGGCGGACGTTTAAGCGGTTCTCCCGAAGCACAACAGGCTGTGGAATGGACTTTCAAAGCCATGAAAGAAGCAGGTGCCGATACTGTTTTTTTACAGGAATGTATGGTACCGCACTGGGTGCGCGGTGAAAAAGAAACAGCAAGAGTATTTACTTCTAATGTAAAAAGTTTTAAAGATCTACCTGTATGCGCATTGGGTGGTTCCATTGCAACACCTGCTGAAGGTATTAACGCGCAGGTTGTTGAAGTAAAAAGCGTTGATGATCTGAAAACATTAGGGAAAGAAGCGATCGAAGGTAAAATTGTATTCTTTAATGGTCCGATGGACCCTACGATCATTGAAACAGGCGGAGCTTACGGAAAAGCGGTAAGGCAACGTACGGTTGGAGCCATTGAAGCAGCAAGATATGGCGCCGTAGCAGCAGTAGTACGTTCCATGACATTGGCACAGAATGATTATCCTCATACCGGTGCCATGCGTTATGCAGATACTGTTACAAAAATACCTTCCTGTGCTATTAGTACCAATGCAGCAAACTGGCTGAGCAATTATTTAAAAACAGATAAAGAATTAAAATTTCTTTTGAAAATGAGCTGTCAGACGTTGCCTGATGAAAAATCATACAATGTGGTAGGCGAAATCCGCGGAAACGGCAATACCAATGAATATATTGTTGTTGGCGGACATCTGGATTCCTGGGACCTTGGAAAAGGCGCGCACGATGATGGAACAGGTATTGTACAATCCATTGAGATATTACGTATTTATAAGGCGTTGGGAATAAAACCAAAATGCAATATTCGGGCAGTGGCCTTTATGAATGAAGAAAATGGGGTACGCGGAGGAAAAAAATATGCGGAGTTAGCAAAATTAAATAATGAAAAACACATTGCTGCCATTGAATCTGATGGCGGTGGAGCTTCTCCTCGTGGCTTTGGAAGCAATGCATCCCCTGCACAAAAAGATAAAATAAAAAGCTGGAAACCATTGTTTGAACCTTATGGATTGTATAATTTCAGAAACGGCGGCGGTGGTACGGATATTGAACCTTTAAATGATGAGTTCAATACACCCATTATTGGTTTGATCACCGACTCCCAACGTTATTTTGATTACCATCATTCAGACCTTGATTCTTTTGATAAAGTAAACAAACGTGAACTGGAACTGGGAGGCGCTGCTATGGCTGCATTGATCTGGATGATCAGTCAGCATGGGTTGTATTAAATAATTGGAATCTCTGGCACACTATTAGCCGTAAATAATTCTGAAAGAATTATTTTATGGTAAAGCCTGAAAAAGATATTGAGATCATCAGAAAAATCCTGAAAAGGGATGATGTTTTTCCAAACAGTGAACTTCCTTTAGTAGTATATAAATCGGCCTGGAAGGTTCCGCAATTATTTGCAGCACTTAGCATAGAAAATCATTTTAAAAAAAATTTCTGGGAAAACGCCTGGCGCGATGGCGTATATGATTACCACCATTACCATAGCACAGCACATGAAGTGATGGCTGTTTATGAAGGAAAAGCAAAAATTCTTTTTGGTGGTGAAAAAGGAATAGAAGTCAATATAAAAGAAGGTGATGTTATTATAGTTCCCGCAGGTGTTGCACATAAACGACTCAGTGCAAGCAAGAATTTTAAAATAGTGGGTGCGTATCCCAAAGGGCAGGATTATGATATGAATTACTGCCAGCCGGGTGAACGTCCCGAAACAGATAAAAAAATTAAAAAAGTACCGCTACCAAAAGCTGATCCGCTGTACGGCAAAAAAGGCCCATTGATGAAGTACTGGAAGAAGAAAAGATAAAAAAAACCTACACACTTTCTCGATACGCTCGTTCTTTCAGGACTCGCTAGTCGAAATGACCTTCGCGCGTTGTCATTTCGAGTAGCTGATTCCGCTGAAAGCGGAAGAAGCGTATCGAGAAACGCGGATGGCTTAGATACAATTAAAATGCCCAAACTCCATTTCAATTCTACACGTTATGCAGATCTCCCTCTTCATTATGGGAAAGTTCCACCCTGGCTTGCAGAACGTATGAGCTTGCTTGGCGGAGCAATTGTTGAATCCATTATTCTTGAATATGGAAGATCTGCTGTATTGGCTCGCTTAAGCGACCCCCTGTGGTTCCAGGCATTTGGTTGTGTGCTGGGCATGGACTGGCATTCATCAGGTATTACCACTTCGGTGATGGGCGCTTTAAAAAAAGCCGTGAATCCAAAATTCAATGAAATGGGAATTTACATTTGCGGAGGTAAAGGAAAACACTCACGTCAGACACCCAACGAATTACTTTTATTTGCAAATCGTACAGGATCAAATGGAAATGAATTAGTGCGTTCCAGTAAACTCAGCGCAAAAGTTGATAATACTGCCATACAAGATGGGTTCCAGATTTATCTCCACAGTTTTATTGTCACTAAAGAAGGAGAATGGGCAGTAGTACAACAAGGCATGAACGATTCCAACGGTATGGCAAGGCGATATCATTGGCATTCTGAAAAAATAAAATCATTTGTGGAAGAACCACATACTTTTATTTACGGACAAAATCAGGGAACTATTTTAAACTTAACCGACCTTCAGGCAGATAAAGCAAAATTGGAGATATTAAATATTGTGCATGAAGATCCCGGAAAAATGTTTCCT
>JBQTHQ010000156.1:0-5701 GCA_052389695.1 Bacteroidota bacterium
TCCCTCCCGGCCTCCCCGAAGGGGAGGAGAGGTGGGCGTAAAAAAACAAAAAATAAATCACTCAAAAGTATTTGCTTTTTGAGTGGTAGAAAAGTCTCCCATTAGGGAGGTTGGAGGGCAAAATATGATTCAACTCGTTTACTTAATTCCACTGCTTCCCCTGATCGGATTTATGACTATTGGATTGCTTGGAAAAAAATTATCAAAATTATTAGTAAGCATAATTGGCTGTGGCTCAGTATTAGGAGCATTTGCTATAGCAGTTGGGATATTTTTTGAACTGACAGGTAAAATTGAAAAATCAATTACTATTGATTTCTTTAATTGGATTTCTGCCGGCAAACTTTCAGTTCCTTTTTCGTTCTTAATTGATCCTCTTTCTTCTTTGTTTTTATTGATCATAACAGGCGTTGGTTTCCTGATTCATCTATACTCTGCCGGCTATATGAGTCATGATGAAGCATTTTCAAGATTTTTTGCATACCTGAATTTATTTGTATTTTTTATGTTGTTGCTTGTATTGGGCTCCAACTATCTAATCATGTTTGTGGGCTGGGAAGGCGTTGGATTATGTTCTTACTTATTGATCGGATTTTGGTTCAAGAATACTGCTTATAATAATGCAGCTAAAAAAGCTTTCGTAATGAACCGCATCGGAGACCTTGGATTTTTATTAGGCATCATTCTGATATTTGTAACGTTTGGAAGCATTGCTTACAATGATGTATTTATCCAGGCAAAAAATATGGCAACAGGAAGCCCTGTGTTAACGGCCATCACTTTATTGTTATTCATCGGTGCAATGGGTAAAAGTGCCCAGCTTCCATTATATACATGGTTGCCCGATGCAATGGCCGGCCCTACTCCTGTATCGGCATTGATCCATGCTGCTACCATGGTTACAGCAGGTATCTATATGATCGCACGTTCAAATATTTTATATGCATTATCTCCAATCTCTATGGAAGTAGTTGCAATTGTTGGTGCCTGTACCGCAATATTTGCGGCAACTATCGGCCTGGCACAAAATGATATTAAAAAAGTATTGGCATATTCAACCGTTTCTCAATTGGGTTATATGTTCCTTGCATTGGGTATTGGAGCTTACACAGGGGCTGTATTCCATGTGATGACACATGCATTTTTCAAAGCATTATTATTTTTAGGTGCAGGTAGTGTAATTCATGCCATGAGCGGTGAACAGGATATCCGCAGCATGGGTGGTTTGAAAAAGGCATTGCCAATAACCCACATTACTTTCTTATTGGGAACATTAGCCATAGCCGGATGTCCGCCATTCTCAGGATTCTTTTCCAAAGATGAAATTTTAGCACATGCCTGGGAACATAATAAACTATTATGGTTTTTGGGAATGTTGGGTGCAGCAATGACCACTTTCTATATGTTCCGTTTGTACTTTCTCACATTTAAAGGTGATTTCAGAGGAACCCATGAACAACAACGTCATTTACACGAATCGCCGAAAAGCATGACCATTCCATTAATGGTATTAGCGCTGCTTTCTATTATTGGTGGTTTTGTTGGTGTTCCTGAAGTATTGGGTGGAACTCATTTCTTAGATGAATTTTTAAAACCGGTGTTTGCAGATTCTTCATTACGTTTAGTACACCATTTATCTCATGAAACAGAATATATTTTAATGGGCATTGCAATTACCGTAATGGCAGCTTCATTATATTATGCATACACAGTATATGTGAAAAATAAAACGGTACCTGCTAAAGAGGGTGAAAAGTTAAAACCAATTCATCAATTGGTTTATAATAAATACTGGGTAGATGAATTGTACGAGAATATTTTTACCAAACCATTGAATTTTATTTCAGAAGGGTTACACAAAATTGTAGATAATCAAATTGTGGATGGAGTTGTAAATGGAGTAGGGGTAATGGTAAGCAGAACAAGCGCATTTATCCGACTCGCACAAACAGGAAATATTGGTTTCTATGTATTTATCATGGTGATCAGTATTGTGCTGATTTTGTTTACCAGATTGACGTAGTTTTAGAATTTACTATTTGGATATTAGAATTTGAAATTAGATATGATTACTTTATTACTTATATTTTTTCCTTTGGTCGCAGTATTACTGCTGTTATTAGTGAAAGGTGTACAAGCAAAGAATATTGCATTGGGGGCAGCCATCATAGAATTGGCGATTTCCATTTTTGCGCTTACACAATTTCAGCACAATGCCAGCACTCAATTTGAGATTAGCTATGATTGGATAAAATCTCTGGGAATTACTTTTCATGTGGGTATGGATGGTATCTCCATGTTGCTGGTGTTGCTTACAACATTTCTTGTTCCGATCATTATTCTAACATCTTTAAAATCGGAATATAAAAATCCATCGGCATTTTATTCTTTGATCCTTGCCATGCAAATGGCTTTGATCGGGGTGTTTGTATCCCTTGACGGATTTCTATTTTATATTTTCTGGGAATTGGCATTGATCCCTATCTATTTTATTTGTCTGTTGTGGGGTGGAGAAAATAGAGCAAAAATTACATTTAAATTTTTTGTTTACACATTAGCCGGAAGTTTGTTGATGTTAGCCGGATTGATCTATTTGTATCAACACACGGGAGGAGTTCATACATTCGATATTAAAGCCTTATACAAAGCCGGACAAGGTTTAGATGTTGTTCATCAGGGATATGTTTTTTGGGCCATGTTTATGGCATTTGCTATTAAAATGCCGGTATTCCCTTTCCACACATGGCAGCCTGATACATATACAGTAGCTCCAACGCAAGGAACAATGCTGCTTTCGGGTATCATGCTGAAAATGGGGACGTATGGTGTTATTCGCTGGTTATTACCTGTCGCTCCTTTAGGTGTTGAACACTGGATGAATACCGCAATTATTCTGTCTGTTACCGGAATCATTTATGCATCCTGTATCGCTATTGTTCAAAAAGATTTTAAACGCCTGATCGCATATTCTTCAATTGCCCACGTTGGTTTGATCGCTGCCGGGATCTTGGTCTTGAATGTACAAGGAATGCAAGGCGCAATGATTCAGATGATAAGCCATGGTATCAATGTAGTAGGTTTGTTTTTTATCGTTGACCTGATCCAAAAGCGTACAGGTTCAAGAGAGATTGCATTACTGGGTGGTATTAGAAATCTAAATCCGCAATTTGCTGTACTATTTTTAATAGTGTTATTAGGTAGTGTGGCATTGCCATTAACCAATGGCTTCATCGGGGAATTTTTATTGCTAAACGGAGTATATCAATACAATGCATGGATTGCTGCATTTGCGGGGTTGTCGGTTATTTTAGGTGCTGTATACATGTTGCGCAGCTATCAGTCAATTATGTTGGGTGAAACAACTTCGATGACATCTTCTTTTGCTCCTTTATCAGGAAGTGAAAAAGTGGTGTTGATAATTATTTGTGCCGCAATTATTATGTTTGGTGTTTATCCGAAACCATTGCTGGATATTTCTGAACCTGCTGTTATACAATTAGTAGAACAAGTTCAAACGGCATTAGGAAGATAGCCTCAGCCCTTAACCCCTCTCCTGAAGGCGAGGGAGATAGGTGAGAAATATCAAAATAAAGTAGTAGGATAAAAAAGATTTGTAATTCGTTAAAATTCGTAATTCGTAGGAATATATATGAAAGCATTAATATTACTTTCTTCTTTAGGTGTGATCTCATTACTGGCTGAAATTTTCAGCTTTAAAAAATTATTATATCCTGTTGTATTGATAGGGCTTTTGGCTACTATAGTTGTCAATGTTTTTGATTGGGGAACAGATTTCACCTATTTTAATATGATGCGTTATGGAGACTATGCTGTTGCGTTTACAACAGTCATATTAGCAACAGCCTTTTTATGGTTCCTGATGTCGGGAAGTTATTTCAAGGAAGAATCAAGCCTCACCGATCATTTTGCATTGGTGATATTTGCTTTGGTAGGGGCAGTGATCATGGTTTCTTATACCAATATGGCGATGTTGTTTCTGGGAATAGAGATTCTTTCTATTCCAATGTACATTCTTGCCGGAAGTAAAAAAGATGATGCCGCATCCAATGAATCAGCATTCAAATATTTAATTATGGGTGCTTTTGCAACCGGCTTCTTATTATTTGGAATTGCTTTAATATATGGAGCTACAGGCTCATTTGATCTTACAGAAATAAAGAATGTTGTTAGCAATACCAAAGGAACAACTTCTTCTATATTTTATGCCGGTGTTTTATTAATGTTGATCGGCTTGTCATTTAAAGTATCTGCAGCGCCATTTCATTTTTGGGCACCTGATGTTTACCAGGGAGCACCAACGATGATCACTGCATTTATGGCTACCGTTGTTAAAACAGCAGCATTTGCAGCTTTTCTGAGATTGTTCTTAACTTGTTTCGCGGAAGTTAGCGGAGCATGGGTAAATATTGTTTGGGTAATGACGGCATTAACATTATTAATTGGAAACATTACAGCAGTATTACAAACAAGCACAAAACGAATATTAGCATACTCCAGTGTGGCGCATGCAGGTTATATGTTGCTGGCATTATTGGCTGGAAATGAATATTCAAACAGCGCTATTTTATTTTATGCAACAGCATATTCCATTGGTTCGATCGCTACATTTTGCATTGTAAATATTATTAGTACGGTAAGAAGTAGTGATGGAGTAGATTCTTTTAATGGTTTAGGAAAATCAAATCCTTTGTTAGCATTTGTTATGACAGTTGCTTTACTATCATTAGCAGGTATTCCACCAACAGCCGGTTTCTTCGCGAAGTATTATATTTTTACTGCAGCATTCCACGCGGGCTATGCAAGTTTGGTTTTAATTGCAATTCTTGCATCCCTAATCGGTGTGTATTATTATTTCAGAATAATCATTGCCATGTATTTCAAAGAAAGTGTTGATCAAGAGATTTCAGTGCAGTCAAGTCATAAACTATTGCTGATCGTTGTAGCTATTGCAACTATTGCATTAGGATTGTTTCCTGATTGCATTATTAAATTGCTGTAAAAAAATAAAAATTAATAAGCTTCGTTTCAAATACTTGAGACGAAGCTTTTTTATTAATACAAAGTGTATATTTGTTTTTAATTAAAATTTATGAAACCCAGCTTTGACGAAATATATATGGACCTGGCAGAAAAACTTGCTATGCGTTCGCATTGTGTAAAAGCAAAAGTTGGCGCGGTGCTCACAAAAGACACACGTATAATTTCATTGGGATATAATGGCCCGCCTGCAGGTACTCATAATTGTGATGAAGTATGGCCGGAAGAAGGGTGTCCGCGTGATAGTAAAGGCAGTTGTTCTTTGGCTTTGCATGCTGAGCAAAATGCTATTTTATACGCTACAAAAAATAACATTTCAATGGAAGGCGCTACTCTTTACATTACACTTTCTCCCTGTATTGCTTGTGCAAGAGTGATATTTACTATTGGAATTAAAAAAGTTTATTATCTAAATTCTTATGCCGTTTTTAAAAATATACCAAGTGATGAAGGTGTTGATTTTCTAAAAAAATTCGGAGTAGAGGTAGTGCAGTATAAAAAATAAATTTCCTGCATAAAAAAACCCGCCCTACATTTGTGTAAGACGGGTTTGAAAATTTTATTTAGAAAAGAAGATTACTTCACAATATTCACATGTCCGATGTAATTATGAATGATCTGGGATTCTTCTTCCCTGACATGC
>JBQTHQ010000157.1:0-4212 GCA_052389695.1 Bacteroidota bacterium
GGTGTAATGAGTTTTGTAAAAGCAATGCTTATCATGTATACATTATTATTTTTTGCCTTAGGCAGAGAAAAATTAAAACAATATGCCCAGGTTTTAATACTTCTTATTGTTTGTATTGAACTGGGGTATATGTCCAACCTTACTGTTAACAGGCGTTCCATCGTTACGTCCAAAGAAATGCAACAGAAAGTTGGTTACAATGATTATTCAGTTGAAGCAATTGATTTTATAAAA
This sequence comes from Bacteroidota bacterium, assembly GCA_052389695.1. Taxonomy (GTDB): domain Bacteria; phylum Bacteroidota; class Bacteroidia; order 2-12-FULL-35-15; family 2-12-FULL-35-15; genus 2-12-FULL-35-15. Next base: position 235 of record JBQTHQ010000157.1, read on the forward strand.
AAACGTGATACAGGTTTTTATCGTGTAGATAAAAACTATCATTCCACTCCCGCAATACATGGTAGCCTGAACGATGCAATGGTACATGATTACTATGGCACATCCGCTTATAATCCTTTTAATCAAAAATATTATATCCTGTTTTTACAATCTGTAGGTCTCGCGCGAAAAGATCAGGAAACCGATTCGCGTTGGGCCCAAGGCCTTGCAGGAAGACCGCTATTAGAAAGCATCGCGAGCGTGTAGTACTTCCTGGATAGAAAAAATGATAATCCGAATTTAAAAATGACACATGATTCCATTGCTCAGTTTGGGGATGTAAAAGTCTTAAAAAGCAAATACTTTATTCCGCTGGGTTTTACTTATGACAAATATCTAACCCATTCGGAGTTTGAAACACTTTCGCTTACTCAAAAAGATTTTACTCTTCTAAAAGCCTTTGTTGTTGAGGATGCTGAAAAAGGAGATTATAGCGAACTGACAAAATTTGAATTGAAAGATACTTTGCCTTTGTCTTCTTATACATGGGATGTATACCGCGATTATGTAATTGAATTAAAAAAAGATACGCTTCGTATTGCTGAACGAGGACAAAAATTCTTTAAAGGAACTATTCATCTGGATAAAAAGAAATTACTCTTCTTATCCATTCCTTTTGATAAAGGTTGGAAAGCCAAAATAAATGGTAAAGAACATGAAATAAAACTGGTTGATGCCGGGATGAGCGGAATTCTCCTGGACAAAGGCGATCACAAGGTAGAATTAGAGTTTACCCCTCGTTATCTTAAAAAAGGTTTGATCGTATCTTTGATCGCTCTTGCAGTGTATGGATTTTTGATATGGAGAAGCAGAAGAAAAAAAGGTCAGAAAATTGTTAATTGTTAAGTGACGTTCTATTAAGATTCCTCAATCCTTAATCTAAATCTTACCCCTACGCCAACACACCTTCTCGACTCCGCTCGAAGTGACACGCCCGCCGTCCCACCGTCTTCGCCTCCCGTCCCCCACTTAATACATCAATTGATCTTCATCAATAGACTTGGTATCTAAGGCATCACGCAAGCCATTTCCTAAAAGAACGAAAGCCAGCACCATGAACATGATGGCCAGACCAGGAAGAAAAGCAAGATAAGGTGCATCGCCAATAATATATCCGCGATGTGCATTGATCATAGCGCCCCAGGAGGCTGTTGGAGGTTGTGCGCCAATACCTAAAAAACTTAAACCTGCTTCAATTAATATTGCGGAAGCGAAATTCGCTGCTGAAATAACGATCACCGGCCCCATCACATTTGGTAAAACGTGCCGCATAATTATTCTGAAGTTGGAGAACCCAAGGGCCCTTCCCGCTTCTACAAATTCTTTTTCACGTAAACTCATGATCTGCCCGCGTATTACCCGCGCTACCTCTACCCACATTGTTAAACCGACTGCAACAAACACCTGCCAGAATCCTTTTCCTAATGCCATTGTAATTGCTATTACTAATAATAATGTAGGGATGGACCATACTACATTTATAAACCAGATAATCAGATCGTCTATTCTTCCGCGATAAAAACCTGCCAAAGCGCCCATCAAAATTCCAATTACGATAGAAATAAATACGGAAACAAAACCAACTGAAAATGATACACGTGTACCGATAATCAAACGGCTCAATAAATCACGGCCTGCCGGATCGGTACCTAAAATATATTTTTTTGTAACGATATAGTTCTTTTCTATTTCGTCACGCAATTCTTTTACTGTTTTTTTTATTTTTTGATCACTGCCAAATTCATAGAACTCCGTATAACCTTGTTCGACATTGTTGACAATAGGTGTATTGTAGTTGATGGCATATACTGCATCTGCCAGGTTGTATTTGATCTCAGTACCAATACGTTTGGCATCACCCGTATATTCACGTACAATGATATCATTGCCTTCGAAACGGTATTCATCAAAAGGGATTGATCTAAAATCACTTACCTGGCCAAATAACATTTTAGAAAAAATGTTTCCATCCGTATGTGTAGGTTCATTTTTTCGTGTTAAAAGCATTTTTGCTTTAAAACCGGGTGGTTTTTTAGAAAGCTCCAATAATTGGTCATTGGAGTCAGGAGTAGAATCAGGAGTAATTAAAAAGCCAAGAATAGCAAGTAACATACATAAGCCAATCACAATAAGACCAAACATGGCCAGCTTGTTCTTCTTCAATCGCTGCCAGGCATAGTAGGATAATGAATGTGAGTAACTATCGTCTTTTCTAGCCATGTATGTTTCTATCCTTCCATTTATACTCTTTTGTAATCCCAAGCAACCCTACCACTGCTACATATAGTATGTACATAAACTGCTCCGGCAGGAAATAGATTAAATAGTTCTCCTTCTTAAAGAAAGATGCAGCTAAAAATAACAACAAAAAGTCAATAATAGCTTTAAATGCTATGATAATAAGACAAATTTCAAAAAAAGCAAGACGGAAGGGGGTATTTGGTAAACAGAAAAAGGCTGTTATTGGCAATATAAGTAACATAAAATTAAAAAAGTACACCATTAAGGAAACGATCTTTGTTTCTATATTCAGTAAACTAAAATCTTTAGAAACCCATCGTTTACGCTGATCAATAAACTCTTTTAAAGTTGGTTTTGCTTTCGTATAAACTATCGTCTCCCGGTTTTTCAAAAAACAAATTCCTTCCGGATACAGTTGTTTGATCTTATACATTAACAACACATCATCGCCGGAAGCGCTTTTATCAATATCATCAAACCCATTTACCTCCTTAAATACCTTTTTTGTATATGCCAGATTTGCGCCATTGCACATAATGGCTTTATTAAAATAGATTGATCCGCCTGCGCTTGCTATCAACGCCATAAATTCCAGGCTTTGCATCTTTTCAAAAATTGTTCTTTCCTCATAAAAACTTACCGGTGCTACTATCATTTTTGCCTGTGATTGCTGATAAAAATTCACAAGTGTGCTTAACCAATTCTCACCCATAATACAATCGGCATCTGTTGTTACCATCAATTCACCTTTGGCATCTTCAATAGCTGCACGGATCGCATTTTTTTTACCACCCTGATGATCCTTTAATGTGATCAGCCTGATCCATGAATAATTTTCAAGAAATCGTTGAATATTTTTATTTGTGGAATCTGTAGATGCATCATCAACAACAATGATCTCAATACATTGGTTAGGATAATTTTGATTAACAATGGAAGTTAAACAATTTATGATTGTCTGTTCTTCATTACGGGCAGGAATGATCACACTTACAAGAATGTGCGCTTTCTCACTATTACCGAACGGTTTTGTTTTTATCCATCCATAACAATAAGATGAAATAAGAAGCAAATATGCTAAGCATAAAAGAATCATAATGATTATCAGAATCAAAAATAATTGTGTCATTAATCCTTAAAAAGTTTTAAGTTTAAAACAAAAACACTTCCTACTAAGGCGGGTATTGCCAGGTTAATGATCCATAACAACAATGATGAAGCCACAATAGCTGTAGAATCAACACTTATCGTACTAAAAAAATAAACGGCGGTCGCACTTCGCACAGCGATCTCAGTTAAAGAAAAAGTTGGGATAACAGAAGTTACAAAAAAGGTAAGCGCTATCAGTGAAAATAAAATAGTAATACCCGCATTCACTCCAAAAAATTGTAACATCAAATAGTATTGGATAGAGAATATTAAATACCTGAGCAGCGATAAACCAAATACAACAGCTAATTCGGATGCAGAATGATCAGTGAATGTCTCAATGTATTTTTTATACCCGGCAAATCGTTTATTCCTTTTAGAATATACCCATACCGCCAGGCCGATTAAAAAAACAGAACAGGAAACAAGCGTTACCGCACTTTGTAAGGAAATAAATTGTTTGTCCTGAAAATAATTACGATAATAAATATCCAAAACCAAATAAGCCGAAATGCCCGCGATAATAGTTACCAGCAACTGCATAATACT